>JAIRKS010000135.1 GCA_031259905.1 Odoribacteraceae bacterium | reverse complement strand
AAAAATCCTTAAAGCGTCAACCTGCTTCATGTTAGTTAGTTTATCTCGTTGATTGCTCATTTGTAGTCTTCGTTTAGTGAATTATGTTTCGTGTTTTTTTGTTCACGGGGCGAATGTAGTGACTTTTTCTTTATCACTATACAATCCCCTCTCGTTTTTTGACTATTTTTTTTCGCGTCCCCCCCGATCTTACCCGTTCGTTGCCGGGTTCGGGGGCGCGTGGTTCCCGTATCCCTGGCGCTCGTCAGGAAAAATCTCGTATATTCGCGTCAATTCAAAACAAGCAATCATGGTAGAAAAAATCCAGCAGCTACATGCAGCAATCGTCGCGTTCCGCGCCGCGTCCCGGGAAGAGATCGAGCAGTTCCGCGTGAACTTCCTGGGGAAAAAAGGCTCCATCACCACCCTCTTCGATGACTTCAAGAGTCTGCCCGCGGGGGAGAAACGTACCATCGGGCAGGCCCTGAACGACCTCAAGACGAAAGCCAAGGAGAAACTCGACGCCATGAAGACAACCGTCGAGGACACGGGCGATCACCCGCGGGAGTCCCTCGACGCCTCCCGCCCGGGGTTTCCCGCGCGGCCGGGCAGCCGTCACCCCCTCTCGCTCGTCAGGAACGAGATCCTGGAGATCTTCAACCGGATGGGGTTCGCCGTCTCGGAAGGCCCGGAGATCGAGGACGACTGGCATAACTTCTCCGCGCTGAACTTCCCCGAGGAGCATCCCGCGCGCGACATGCAAGATACGTTCTTCGCGAGCAAGTCGCCGGATATACTCCTGCGCACGCATACCTCCTCCGTGCAGGTGAGGGACATGGAGAGCCACCCCCTCCCGCTGCGCCTCGTGACGCCGGGGCGCGTCTTCCGTAACGAGGCGATCTCCGCCCGCGCGCACTGCATCTTCCACCAGGTGGAGGCGCTGTATATCGACAAGGATGTCTCGTTCGCCGACTTGAAGCAGACGCTGGACTTTTTCGCGCGGGAGTTCTTCGGCCCGTCGACGCGCGTCCGCCTGCGCCCCTCGTTCTTCCCGTTCACGGAGCCGTCGGCGGAGATGGACGTCTCGTGCTCCCTCTGCGGGGGGACGGGCTGCAACGTGTGCAAGGGTACCGGCTGGCTCGAGATCATGGGATGCGGCATGGTGGACCCGAACGTGCTTGACTTGAACGGCATCGACAAGGAGGTCTACTCCGGGTTCGCCCTCGGGATGGGCATCGAACGCGTCGCCATGCTCAAGCACGGTATCCGCGACCTCCGGCTTTTCTTCGAGAACGACGTCCGCTTCCTCGAACAATTCACCGCCGCCGGGATTCAATGAAAATGGTGCTCGCGTTGACCGTCGCGCTGGTCGTCCTGCTGCAATGCCGCGGCGGGGATACCGCCCGCGTCGCCGGGGAGGATCGCGCCGTCCTGGAGCGATACCTCGAGCACGCCCGCGCGCGACGCCTCGACACGTTGCCCGTGCACCGGCGCGTCGCCGAGACGGCGCTCTTCTTCCTCGACACCCCCTACCGTGCCGGCACGCTCGATGACGAGGGGCCGGAACGCCTCGTCGTCAACCTCCGGGAGATGGACTGCGTCACGTTCGTCGACAACGTCCTGGCGCTGGCGATGCTCCCGCCGGGACGGTCGCTCGACCGCTTCCTGGATAACCTCCGGCGCGTCCGTTACCGCGACGGCAAAATCGTTGACTTCGCCTCGCGCCTGCACTATTCCACCGACTGGCTGTTCGAGATGCAGCGGCAAGGCATCCTGCGGGAGGTCGAGATGCCGGGAAGCCTCCCCCTCGCGAACAAGGTCCACTACCTCACGCGTCACCACCCCGCCCTCGCGAACGATCCCGCCCTGCGCGCGCGTGTCGCCGCCCACGAGGAGCGAATCAACGCCAGGAAAAAACAGTACCTCCCGAAGGAACGCGTCGAGGCGCGTGCCGGGCAGCTCCGCGAGGGGGACGTCGTCCTGATCACCACCGGGCGCGAGGGGCTGGATACCTCGCACCTCGGGATCGTCGTGGAACGGGACGGGATGGCGTGCCTCCTCCACGCCTCCAGCGACGCGCGCGCCGTGGTCATCAGCCCGGTCTCCCTGCGCGATTACTTGCGGCCCGTCGGGAGACACACGGGGATTATCGCCGCGAGAATGATCGATTAACACCTATAATAATAGTAAGCATGAAACACGTGAAACAATTACTCGCGGGGATGACGCTCCTCGCGACCCTCGCCGGGGGATGTGCAAGAACAGTGACGAGGGTAGACCCCGGCACGGTCATCGACCTGAGCGGGAGATGGAACGACACGGACTCGAGGATCGTCGCCAACGACATGACCGGCGACATGTTCTCTGGGAAATGGATCGGCGAGTTCACGCGCGCGACGCCCGGCCGGCGGCCCGTGATCGTCGTCGGCCTGGTCGAGAACAGGAGCCACGAGCACATCAACGCCGCCACCTTTATTGGCGATATCGAGAAGGCGATCGTCCAGGACGGCAATATCCGCCTCGTCGTCGCCGGGGCAAAGCGCGACGAGTTGCGTCGCGAACGCGCCGGGCAACAAGACTTCGCCGCGCCGGGAACGATCAAGAAGTGGGGACGGGAACTCGGCGCCGACTTTATCCTGCAAGGGACGATCAGCGGGAGTGTCGACGCGCGCGGGAGAAGACGCGTCGTCTTTTACCAGGTAGATCTCCAGCTTACCGACATCGAGACGAACGAGGTCGTCTGGATCGGGGACAAGAAAATCAAGAAAAGCATCAACAATTGAGCGGGCGTTGAAGACAATCCTCCTCCTGATCGCCTGCTCGCTGGCCACGGCGGGCTGCGCGACGTGGCACCAGCGCCTCGCGGAGTACCACGTCGCCCTCCACGACGGCGACTTCGAGCGGGCCGGCAGGGCGTTGGACAGGAGCGGCACCCGGGCGAGCAGGAAGAACCGCGTGCTGTACTACATGAACAAGGGATACCTCGAGTTCGCCCGCGGGAATACCGCCGGGAGCAACGAGGCGCTCGAGACCGCCGAAACGCTCGCCGACACGCGCGGGCGCGACGTCGCGGGCAACGCGCTGGCGCTCGTCTCGAACCCGGGGGCACGGGCCTACCGCCCGGAGGACTTCGAGCTGATCATGATCAACTTCTACAAGGCCATGAATTACCTGGCGGCGGGAGACATGGAGGGCGCGCTCGTCGAGACCAGGAGGATAAACATCAAGCTGAACCAGCTTAACGACAAGTACCCCGGTCGCGAGAACCGCTACCGGGACGACGCCTTCGCCCACCTCCTCGCCGGGCTGATCCACGACGCCGCCGGCGACGATAACAACGCCTTCATCGCCTACCGCAACGCGCACGAGGTCTACCGCGCGAGCTACGCCACGCTGTTCGGCCTCTCCACCCCCCTGCAACTCAAGAAAGACCTCCTTCGCTCGGCCTACCGCAACGGCTTCACGAGTGAGCTGCGGGCGTACGAGGAAGAATTCGGCATGACGTACGCGCCCGCCCCCCCCGCGACGACGCTCGTACTCTTTTGGCTCAACGGCCTCGGCCCGGTCAAGACGCGTTGGCGGGCAGACCTCGTTACGCGCGACGGCGTCGCCCTCTTCCACGACGAGGAGCTGGGAATCACCCTCCCCGTCCCCTGGAGCGGCGACGCCGCGACGCGCGTCCACGCCCTCTCCCTCTCCCTCCCGCGCCACGAGGAACGCCGGCCCTTCTACGCGCGTGCCGTGCTCACGAACGGCGACGCCAGCTACCCGCTGGAAATCGTCGAGAACATCAACGACATCGCCTTCAAAACACTCCGCGATCGACTGGCCCGCGAGCTGCTCGACGCGCTCCCGCGACTGCTCGTCAAGAAAAGCATCGAGCGCGTCGCCGGCGAGAAACATCCCTGGATCGGCACGCTGCTTGGCATCGTCAACAGCGCCACCGAACAAGCCGACACGCGCAACTGGCAGACGCTGCCCTACGCGATCCATTACGCCCGCGTGCCGCTCCGCGACGGCGACAACGAGATCCTCCTCCGTTGCACCTCCCCCTTCGGCGAGGAGATCCCCGCCCGCTTCACCTTCCACGGGAACGGGAAAGGCACGCTATTCCACCTCGTTCAAACCATGAAGTAACACGAAACGACCATGTATCTATTCTTTGACACGGAAACAACGGGATTGCCGCTGGACTGGAAGGCGCCCGTCACCGACCTGGCGAACTGGCCGAGGGTCATCCAGCTCGCCTTCCTGCTCCACGACGAGCGCGGGAATCACCTCGACGGCGGGGATTTCATCATCAAGCCCGACGGCTTCACGATCCCCGCCGACGCGTCGAGCATACACGGGATCACGACGGAAAAAGCCGAACGCGACGGGATACCCCTGCCCCTCGTGCTGGAACAATTCACCGCGTCACTCGACCGCGCGACCTACCTCGTGGCGCACAACATCGCCTTCGACGAGAAAGTCCTCGGCGCTGAATACCTCCGCCACGGCCTCTCGAATCCCCTCCCCGCGCGGCGCGGGATATGCACGATGGAAAGATCAGTCGATTACTGCGCCCTCCCCGGACGACGCGGCTACAAGTGGCCACGCCTCGTCGAACTCCACCGGAAACTCTTCGGCACGGGCTTCGAGAAGGCGCACGACGCCGCCGCCGACATCCGCGCCACTGCCCGCTGCTTCTGGGAATTAAAACGACTCCGGGTGATCTGACCCCCCGGGATCAAGCACTCCCGCATCCCGCGCCCCCCGCTTCCCACGCTCCCGCTTCCCCCGCTCCCAGCGTCGCTCCCCGCACCGGTAAACCAGCCGCCCTCTCTCTCTCGATGACTTCCCGCGAACGCGCTGCAACGCCCCTCTCTCTCTCGATGACTTCCCGCGAACGCGCTGCAACACCTCTCTCTCGCGCGATGACTTCCCGCGAACGCGCTGCAACGCCCCTCTCTCGCGCGATGACTTCCCGTGAACGCGCTGCAACGCCCCTCTCTCGCGCGATGACTTCCCGCGAACGCGCTGGATAAAATCCCCTGTATTTCATGACAAAAACAAGCCGTACCCCTACGAGACGGTTTTGTCACCCGACAAAACCTTCTCGCACATGCGCGAGACGATTTCGGAGCAGTACGAAACCTTCTCGCGCATACGCGAGACGATTTTGTAGTAGTACGAAACCCTCTCGCGCATGCGCGAGACGATTTCGGAGCAGTACGAAACCTTCTCGCGCATACGCGAGACGATTTTGTAGTAGTACGAAACCTTCTCGCACGCGTGCGACACGATTTCGTAGTAGTACGAAACCTTCTTGTACGCGTGTGACACGATTTCGGAGCAGTCCGAAAGTCTCTCGCATGCGTGCGAGACTATTTTGTCACCTGCTTCTACCGTTTCGCGGTGGTGCAAAACAGTTTCGGAGCAGTCCGCCGATGTCTCGTACCCCTACGAGACGATAGCGGAGCAGTCCGCCGGCGTCTCGTACCCCTACGAGACGTCGGCGGAGTAGTCCGCCGATGTCTCGTACCCCTACGAGACAAAAGCGGAGTAGTCCGCCAGCGTCTC
>JAIRKS010000128.1 GCA_031259905.1 Odoribacteraceae bacterium | reverse complement strand
CATTTTTCTACCTCCCCTTTTCATTTTTCTAACTCCCCTTTCTGTTTTTCTAACTCCGCTTTTCATTTTTCTAACTCCGCTTTTCATTTTTCTAACTCCCCTTTTCATTTGTCTAACTCCCCTTTCTGTTTTTCTACCTCCGCTTTTCATTTTTCTAACTCCGCTTTTCGTTTGTCTAACTCCGCTTTTCATTTGTCTAACCCCGCTTTTCATTTGTCTAACCCCACTTTTCATTTGTCTAATTAGACAAACGAAAAGCGGGGTTAGACAAACGGGACGGTGGAGGGGAAGCGTCGCGTGATGACGCCCCCGTCCCGTCCCGTAACAAATACTTAATCGTTCGACAATTAATGGTAACCGAGATGTAACCGTCTCGCAACAGGGCACTCCTACTTTCGTCCCGAATTTTAAATACCACATGATTTATGAAACACTTTTTATTCATCTTCACGCTCGCTCACCTCGCGTTGTCGGCCACCGGGCAGGACAACAAGATCGAGGTCACGGGCACGGTCACCGACGCGCGCACGGGCGAGACGCTCCCCGGGGCCAGCGTCACCGTTAAAGGGACAACGTCCGGGACGATCGCGGGGAACGACGGCACGTACCGCCTTCCCGTGCCCGACGGCACGGCAGTCATCGAGTTCCGCTACACCGGTTACGAGAGCCGGCAGGAGGCCGTCGGCAACCGGCGCGTGATCAACGCGGCGCTCCGGGAATTCGTCTCTCGCCTCGACGAGGTCGTCGTCACCGCGTTGGGCGTCACGCGCGAGACCCGCACGATCGGCTTCTCCGTCCAGGGCATCGAGGGAGTGACGCTCGTCGAATCGCGCGAGAGCAACCTCGTCAACGCGCTCAACGGCCGCCTGGCGGGCGTCCGCGTCACGAACCCCGCGGGGGGCATTGGCTCGTCGGCCAACATACAGGTGCGCGGCCAGAACTTCGTCAGCGGGTACAATTACAACAACTCGCCGCTGTTCGTCATCGACGGTGTCCCCGTCAGCAACAACAACGAGCAGTCCACGCGCGCCTTTACCGGTCGCCAAGACTTTAACAACCCCAATTTCACCAGCGGCGAGGGGGAGGTGGACTACGGGAACGCCGCCGCCGAGATCGACCCGAACGACATCGCGTCGATCACCGTCCTCAAGGGGCCAAACGCCGCGGCACTGTACGGCGCGCGCGCGTCGAACGGCGTCGTGCTCGTCACCACCCGGTCGGGAAAGGGAACGCGCGGCATCGGCGTCTCCTTCTCCACGTCGCTATCGCTGGAAAGCCCGCTCGTGCTGCCCCGCTACCAGTACAAGTACGGGCAGGGACGCGACGGGCAGTACGCCTACAAGGACGGCGCGGGAGGAGGAACGAACGATAACGTCATGGAAAACTGGGGGCCGCCGATGAACGGGCAGCTCGTCGCGCAATGGGATTCGCCCGTCGACCCCGTCACGGGGGAACGCGTGCCGACGCCATTCGTCGCCTACCCCAACCAGCTCAAGGACTTCTTCGAGGTCGGGAGCACCAGCTCCACGAACGTCTCCGTGGCCGGGAGCAACGGCAAGCACGACTTCCGCGCCTCGTATACCTACATGACGCAGTCGGGCATCGTGCCGAACACCGACCTCTCGCGCCATTCCATCGGGTTGAACGCCGGCTACGCGCTCGCGCCGGCGCTGAAACTCACCGTGAACATGAACCACGTGCAGTCGCGCAGCGACAACCGCGCCAGCTACGGCGCCAAGAACGAGGACGCCATCATGCGCGTCTTCCTCTACATGCCGCGCAACGTCGACGTGAAAAAACTCCGCGACTACTGGCAACAAGGTTCGGGCAACACGATGCAGAACAGCCCCATATGGAGCGCCAACGGCACGCGATGGAACAATCCCTACTTCGTGGCCCACGAGAACCTCAACGCGAACAGGCGGGAACGCATCTTCGGGCACGCGCGCCTCGAGTACGATATCCTCCCCAACCTCCACCTGACGCTCCGCTCCGGACGTGATTTCTACGTCGACAAGCGCTCGATGCGCCACGCCGTCTCCTCGTCGCAGTACGTCGACGGCTACTACCAGGAGGACGACGTGACGTTCCTCGAGGTGAACCACGACTTCCTCCTGACGTACGACCGCCCGTTGAGCCTCGACTTCACGCTGAGCGCCTCCGTCGGCGGGAATCTCATGCGCCAGCAGACGGGACGGCTCGGCGCCATCGCCTCCCGCCTCGCCATCCCCGGCGTGTATAACCTGACGAACAACGCCACGCCGATCGTCGCGGGAAACTACCGGCAGGAGAAACGCGTCAACTCGCTCTACGGCACGGCACGCGTCGGCTACCGGAACGCCGTCTTCCTCGACCTCACCGGGCGCGAAGACTGGTCGAGCGCGCTGCCGCGTGCCAACCGGGCGTACTTCTACCCGTCGGCCTCGCTGAGCGCCGTCGTCACGGAGCTGCTGCACGTCGACAGCCGCGAGCACTTCGTCAAGGCGCGGGCCAGCGTGGCCTCGGTGCGCCGCGACCTCGAGCCGTACCAGACAACCACTAACTTCCAGATCTCGCAGGGATGGGGAGGGGAGACCGTGGCCGTGCACAACAACAATTACCCCAACGCCAACATACGCCCGGAGAACGTCCTGTCGTACGAGTTCGGGCTGGACTCGAGGCTCTTCAAGAATCGCGTCGCGCTCGACGCCACCATGTACAAGAGCATCACCACGGACCTGATCATCCCCGTCACGCTCAACCCCTCGGCAGGGTACGACACGAAGCTCATGAACGTGGGTAAGATGACGAACCGCGGCGTCGAGGTCATGCTCGGCGTGACGCCCGCGCGAACGCGGGACTTCTCCTGGAGAGTGACGATCAACGCGGCAGCCAACCGGAACCGGGTGGTATACCTTGCCGAGGATCGCGGCGTGTCGCGCATACGGCAACTCGAACGCTGGGCTTCTCTCGAACTGCGCACGGAGAACACGAAGGGCGACGGGTCGTTCGGATCGCTCTACGGCGATTACCTTATTTATAAGGAAGGGCAACTCACGCACAAGAACGGCCTGCCGCAGGAAGAAAACGGCGACTGGGGATACCTCGGTAACGTCAACCCCGATTGGACGGGGAGCGTCGACAACGAGTTCCGTTACAAGGCCCTCTCCCTCTCGGCCCTCTTCAGCATCCAGCGCGGGGGCGTCGTGCACTCGCGCACCTTTATCAACGGCATCGGCGCCGGCAGCCTCGAGGAGTCCCTCGTGGGACGCGACGCGAACGGCGCCGGGAACATGACCGGCGCGGGCATCGACGTGGATACCGGCGCGGCAAACACCACGCCCGTTACCGTGCGCAACTACTGGCGCGCGTATTACGATAACGACATGATCGGCACGTTCGACGCGTCGCACGTCAAACTCCGGGAGGCGCGCGTCTCGTACCGGCTGCCGTCGTCGTTCCTCTCGAGGTACTCCATCACGGGCGCCTCGCTGTCGCTCGTGGGGCGTAACCTGCTGCTGTGGTCCGACGTGCCGAACATAGACCCGGAAGTGTCCGCGTACGACGGGCAGTTCCAGGGCGTGGAAGCCATGTCGTTGCCCTCGTTGCGTTCCTACACGCTGTCATTGAACTTTACCTTCTAATACAAGAATACCATGAGAAACAGATACACGATCATCATTCCCGCGCTCGTCGCTACACTCCTTGCCTCTTGCGCGGACTTCGAGGAGATCAACATCAATCCCAACAACCCGGCGAGTGTACCGCCGGAGATGCTCCTGCCGCCGATCATCAGCGGGGCAGTATCCACGATGACGGGGAGCGGGGACAGGGCGGGACAGTACGTGCAGCACCTCGCCTGGGTCGGCGGAACGAGCGAGGGCGACGGGAGGTATAACCTCACCGGCGCGTCGTACCGCGAAGAGTGGAACGCCGCGATGCGCCTGATCAAGGACGTGAATCAACTGAAGGAGATCGCGCACGCCACCGATCAACCGCACTACGAGGCGGTCGGGCACGTCTGCAAGGCGTACATCCTGTCGATCGTCGCGGACGCCTTCGGGGACATCCCGTACGACGAGGCGGGAATGGGAAACGTCGACGGGCTGGAATTCCCGCGCTACCAGTCGCAGCAGGAGGTATACGCCCGCGTGCTCGAGGACCTCGAGAGCGCCAATCAACTCTTCGCGGCATTGCCCGCGGGCGTCGTCATCAACCGGGACATCCTCTACGACGGTGACCCGGCGGCATGGCGACGATTCGCGAACGCGCTCAAGTTACGCGTCCTCGCGCGGCAGTCCGCCAGGATCGACGTCAAGAACGCGATCGCCGCGATATTCAACAATCCCGCCCTGTACCCCGTCTTCGAGAGCGTCGACGACCAGGCCGTGCTGCGCTACGACAACCAGACGGATCTCTACCGCTGGTTTATCAATAACCCGCCCGCCGACGGCAGCGGGGTGAATTTCGGGGATAACGGGCGCGTGAGCGACGTGATGGTGGACATGCTCGCGCGCGACAACGACCCGCGCCTGCCCGTCTACGCCGCGCCAACGCGTAATTCTTACAACGCGCACCGCGCGGATCCCTCCGTCCCGCTCGAGTACCGGGGGCAACCCGCCGGGCTGAGCGCCAGCGAGCAGGAGGCGCTCTACGCGAGCACGGGGACGGACAACGGGGATTATTCCGTCATCGGCAAACGCCTCCGCGTGGAGGATCGTGCCTTCCTCATGACGTACGCGGAGCTGCTGCTGATCAAGACCGAGGCCATCGCGCGCGGCACGATCGCGGGGGACGCTGCCGCCGAGTATCGTGCCGCGATCTCCGCCTCCTTCGACAAGTGGCCCGTGACGACGGACGCCCCTGGCATTACCGTCGAGATGAAGAACGCCTACTTTACCAACCCGGCCATCGCGTACAACCCCACGCGCGCCATCGAGCAGATCGCCGAGCAGGCGTGGGTGGATGCTTTCCTCAACGGTTTCGAGGGATGGTCGTCGTGGAGGCGTCTCGGTATCCCGGCGATCGCGCCCGGTCCCTCCGTGCTCGCGCCCGTGCCGGTACGCTACACCTACTCGGACAACGAGCAGAACAACCCCTCCCTCCTGCGCTGGATCAACGAGACGATGGGGGGCAAAATGCCCGATCATAACACGAAAGTATGGTTTCAACCTTAAAATGATGATACGATGAAACAGCTTATTCTTTTCCTCTTCATGCTTGTCGCCCTTCGCGCGGCGGGCCAGGAGCGCGTGTACAGCACGAACGAGAACGCCCACGCGCATAACGATTACAACAACGTCCTCCCCTTCTACACCGCGTACAGTCATCGCTTCGCCTCCATCGAGGTCGACGTGTGCCTCGTCGACGGTGAGTTACTCGTCGCGCACGCCCCGGGAGAGGTGCGACGCGAGCGTACCCTCGAACGCCTGTACCTCCGTCCCCTCGCGGAGAAGATCGAGGACAACGGGGGCGCGCCGTACGCCGGTGACGGGAAGCTCCAGCTTCTCGTCGACATCAAGAGCGAAAGCGAGCCGACGATGCGCGCCCTCGAACGGCTCTTGCAATCCTTTCGTCATTGCTTCGACCCGTCCGTGAACCCGCGTGCCGCGCGGGTAGTCATCACCGGGAACGCTCCCGCGCCGGGCGACTTCGACGATTACGACGCGCTGTTCCTCTTCGACGGCAACCCGTACACGCGTTACACCCCGGCGCAGGCCAGCCGCGTGGCCATGTATAGCCTGCCGCTCGCCCGCTTTTCTGCATGGAACGGTCTCGGGAGGATTCCCGAACCGGAGCTGCGCGCGATCACGGCACTGGTCGACTCCCTGCACCGCGCCGGGAAGAAGATTCGCTTCTGGGGCAACGCCGACACGAAGACCCTCTGGCAAGCGTTCATCAAGATCGGCGTCGATTACATCAATACCGATCGCCCGGAAGCGCTCGCCGGGTTTCTTCGCGATCGCGTGCGGCACTCTTACCGTGCCGGCGAGAAGTACGTCCCGCGCGAGCCGGGCTACCGCGTCGACGGGAAGGAGAAAGCCCCGCGCAACGTCATCCTGCTCATCTCCGACGGGGCGGGGCTGCATCACCTCTGGGCTGCCGCGACGGCCAACGGCGGTGACCTGAACGTGATGAAGTTCAAGCACGCCGGCCTCCTGCAAACCGCCCCGTTCGATGATTACAACACGGACTCCGCCGCCGCCGGTACTGCCATCGCTACCGGCACCAAGACCCGCAACAGGTACATCGGCGTCGCCCCCGACGGCCGTCGGCTCGCCTCCATCGCGGAGATCCTTGCCGCGCGGGGGATCGCCGCCGGCATCATCACGAACGATAACCTGACCGGCGCCACGCCCGCCGCCTTCTACGCCCACGTCAGGGAGAGGAACGAGAGCGACAGTATCGCCTCCGACCTCGCGCGCTCCACCCTCTCGCTGGCCGTCGGCGGGGAGCCGCACGCGTTCTCCCGCGGGGACACGCTCCTCGCCTCCCGCGCCGGTTTCCGCGTCATCCGGGGCGCCGGACACCTGGACGGGATCGCTCCCGGCGAGCGCGTGATCTGCCTGGATCGTGATTCCCGCGACCATCGCGTCATCGAGCGGGCCTTCGACGCGTCCGTTCGCCGCTTGTCTTCCCGCGGTGGTTTCTTCCTGATGGTCGAGGGCGCGCGTATCGACGCGGGAGGGCACGCGAACGATCTCTCGCTTTGCATCGAGGAATACCTCAGTTTCGATCGCGTCGTGGGCAAGGCGCTGGAGTTCGCCGACACCGACGGGCAGACGCTCGTGATCGTCACTTCCGATCACGAGACGGGAGGACTGGTGCCGCTCGACGGCGATTACGCCGCGGGGTATCTCCTCGCCGATTTCGCGACGGTCGATCATACCGGCGCGCCGGTGCCCCTCTTTGCTTACGGCCCGGGGGCGCGCGCCTTCACGGGCTTCCTGCAGAATAGCGACTTGCTCGACAGGATTTCGAGCGTCCTCCACCCGGGTAAATCAACAAGGCGATGAAACGGGTATTGCTTGTTGCCGTTGTCGTCGCGCTTTCCGTCGCGACGCGGGCGAGTGCCCGTGACGAGGGCACGCCGCGGGCGAATGTCCTGGTGATCGGGCTGGAACGGGAGAGCATCACGTCGAATTACTATCACGACCGGTTGATCGCCGAGATGATAGAGGTGCCGGTGGACAGCCTTGCCGGTTATTTTAACCGGGCGATTGTCTCGCGGCTACCGGACGCGTCGCGTGGCCCGGCCCGTTTTATCTGCCGGGAGGGGCTTTCCCGGCGCGATGTCTTGCCGGCAGGCACGTGTTACGAGGGAGAGGAGGAGAGGGCGCGCGGCGACCTGTCGCGCGTGTCTCCGGATTCGCTGGCGTCGCTGCTCGACGCGTTTGATGCCGATTTCTTGCTCCTCGTCAGCTTGTATTACATGAAGCAGGAGTCCGAGCCGTTCCCGTATCTTTTTCATATCGTGAATTACGAGGTGTATGATCACCACAAGGTAAAGCGATACGAGGGATCGGCGCGCTTCCACACGACCGGTCTCCTGCCGGCCCCGCGCCTCGACAAGTATTACAAGAAGATTACCTCCCAAATCATCTCCCAGGTAAACCGCGTCATCCAACAATAACCGTCGCGGGGGGGTACAACGTCCACGGTGGACAGAGCAA
>JAIRKS010000117.1 GCA_031259905.1 Odoribacteraceae bacterium | reverse complement strand
CACTCCACCGGTCACGAATAGAATCACGTGTAGGTAAAAACTGTTCATTCTTTTAACGTTTATTCGCCGCGAATATAGAGGGAGAATGTAAGCGAACAAAATCTTTTTGAAAAAAACATTCTACCATCTTCCCGCGACCCGCGTCAAGCGCCTCCCCGCGTTGCCCGACGCCCGGAAAATGTTACCCGGTACTCTCCGAATGTTGCCCGGTATTCCGCGGAAGTCTCCCAATGCTCCGGGCAAGTTTCCCAATGTTCCGAGCAAGTTTCCCAATGCTCCACGAAAGATTCCCAATGCCCCGGGAAAGTCTCCCAATGCCCCGGGAAAGTTGCCCGATGCCCCGGGAAAGTCTCCCAATGCTCCGGGAATGTGAGGTTACTTTCGTCGAAAGTGAGGTTACTTTCGTCGAGAGTGAGGTTACTTTCGTCGAAAGTGAGGTTACTTTCGTCGAAAGTAAGCTGACATTTCACGGGCATCGGGGAAGTTTCGGGGGTCACCGGGTGATTTCCTGGGGTCACCGGGCGATATTCACGGGAGGCGGGGTGGCGTTCTCGTGTGGTGTTGTATCGCGTGGTGTTGGTTTTCATTCCGGTTGGTGTTGTTGGTTGTTTTGAACTGTTTCTCGCGAAAGTATTTTGTTTCCCGGATAAAATCAATAGTGGTTGTTTTCTTTTCGCCGCCCGCCCGTTCGCTAAAGCGCGTTTTTTTTCGGGGGGTGTTTGAAAAGGAGGGGGAAGCGCCCGGCGGGAGGGAAAGCGGGGAGGGGAAGCGGGTTAGCGTCTTCCCGTCGGGTTGTGATTCCGGGTGATTATGTCTATTTTTGCCCGGGTCAAAAATAAAGGTATGGTAGAGAACTACTCGGAAGAAAATATTCGCACGCTCGACTGGAGGGAACACGTCCGGCTAAGGCCCGGCATGTACATCGGGAAGCTGGGGGACGGGACGGCGCCCGATGACGGGATCTACGTGCTCGTGAAAGAGGTCGTCGACAATTCCATCGACGAGTTCGCTATGGGCGCCGGGGACGAGATCGTGATACGCGTGGAAGAACGCGCGGTTAGCGTTCGCGATTTCGGTCGCGGCATTCCCCTGGGGAAGCTCGTCGACGTCGCGTCGAAGATGAACACGGGCGCTAAATACGACTCGGCGGCGTTCAAGAAATCCGTCGGGCTGAACGGCGTCGGTATCAAGGCCGTCAACGCTCTCTCGGAGACGTTCATCATACGGTCATTCCGCGACGGGGAGACGCGTGGCGCGCGGTTTACCCGCGGCGGGCTTGACGAGGACAGCGGCGTGACGACCACGAGCGAGCCGAACGGCACGCTCGTGACGTTCATGGCCGACAAGGAGTTGTTCGGGAACTACCACTACATCATGGAATACCTCGAGTCGATGCTCAAGAATTACGTCTTCCTGAACTCCGGGCTGACGATTCTCTTCAACGAGCAGAAGCTTTACTCGAAGCGCGGGCTGCACGACCTGCTCGTCGAGAACATGAGCGGGGAGGGCCTGTATCCCATCATCCATCTCAAGGGGCACGACATCGAGATGGCCATGACGCACGGGAGGCAGTACGGCGAGGAGTATTACGCCTTCGTTAACGGGCAGCATACCACGCAAGGAGGAACGCACCTCGCGGCGTTTCGCGAGGCGGTGGGGAAGACCGTCCGCGAGTTTTACAAGCGCGACCTGGAGCTGACGGACATCCGCACCTCGATCATCGCGGCGATCAGTATCAAGGTGCAAGATCCCATGTTCGAGTCGCAGACCAAGACAAAGCTCGGTTCGAGGGACATCGCCCCGGGCGGGCCTCCCGTGCGCAACTTCATCATGGACTTCGTGTCCAGGGAGCTGGACAACTACCTCCACCGGAATCCCGACACCGCCGAGTTGCTGCTGCAAAAGATCGTCGAGGCGGAGAAAGAGCGGAAAGCGATGGCCGGCGTGCAGAAGATCGCGCGGGAAAGGGCCAAGCAGGTAAGCCTGCACAACAGGAAGTTGCGCGATTGCCGCGTGCACTACGGCGACAACCACGAGTTGAAACGCGCCTCCTCGATCTTTATCACCGAGGGAGACTCGGCCAGCGGGTCGATCACCAAATCCCGCGACGTGAACACGCAAGCCGTCTTCAGCCTCCGCGGGAAGCCGCTCAACACGCACGGCTTGACGAAAAAGATCGTCTACGAGAACGAGGAGTTCAACCTCCTGCAAGCCGCCCTGAATATCGAGGACGGGCTGGAGGGGTTGCGGTATAATAACGTGATCGTGGCGACGGACGCCGACGTGGACGGGATGCATATCCGGCTGCTCTTGTTGACGTTCTTCCTGCAATTTTTCCCCGACCTCGTGCGGGCCGGGCATCTTTACATGCTCCAGACCCCGCTGTTCCGCGTGCGAGACAAGAAGGAGACGCGCTACTGCTACAACGAGTCCGAGCGGGAAAAAGCCATCAGGAAATTAGGCCCGAAGCCGGAGATTACCCGCTTCAAGGGGCTGGGGGAGATCTCTCCCGACGAGTTCAAGCACTTCATCGGGAAGGATATCCGCCTCGAGCCGGTGCGCGTGACGCGGCAAGACTCCATCGAGGCCATCCTCTCCTATTACATGGGGAAGAACACGGCCGAACGGCAAGAGTTCATCATCGAGAACCTGTACATCGAGAAAGACTAACACATGAGCGATTTAAACGAAAACGAGAACTTCCCGCGGGAAGAGGGGGAAAACGGCGGTATGCGTTCCATCCAGCACTTGTCGGGAATGTTCCAGCGGTGGTTTCTCGACTACGCGTCGTACGTCATCCTGGAGCGCGCCGTCCCTTACGTGGACGACGGGTTGAAGCCCGTCCAGCGCCGCATCCTCCATGCCATGAAGCAGCTGGACGACGGGAGGTACAACAAGGTGGCAAACATCATCGGCCACACCATGCAGTATCACCCGCACGGCGACGCGTCCATCGGCGACGCGCTCGTGCAACTCGGGCAGAAGGATCTCCTCGTCGACTGCCAGGGAAACTGGGGGAACATCCTCACGGGCGACTCGGCGGCGGCGCCGCGGTACATCGAGGCGCGCCTCTCCAAGTTCGCGCTGGACGTGGTCTTCAACCCCAAGACCACGCGCTGGCAGCCCTCCTACGACGGGCGGCAGGAAGAGCCGGTAACCCTCCCCGTGAAATTCCCCCTGCTACTGGCCCAGGGCGTGGAGGGGATCGCCGTCGGGCTGGCCTCCAAGATCCTACCGCACAACTTCAACGAGTTGATCGACGCGTGCATCGCCTACCTTCGCCACGAGGAATTCGTCCTCTACCCGGACTTCCCCACCGGCGGACTGGTCGACGTGACAAGGTACAACGACGGGCTGAGGGGGGGCAACGTGAAGGTGCGCGCGCGCGTCGAGAAAGATCCCAACAACCGCCTGCTGAAAATCACCGAGATCCCCTTCGGGAAAACCACCTCCTCGCTCATCGACAGCATCCTCCGGGCAAACGAGCGCGGAAAGATCAAGATCAAGAAAATCGACGATAACACGGCCGCGAACGTGGAGATCCTCGTCTACCTCGCCGCCGGCGTCTCGCCGGACAAGACGATCGATGCCCTTTACGCCTTCACCGATTGCGAGCTCTCCATCTCGCCGAACGCCTGCGTGATCGAGGACGAGAAGCCCAGCTTCATGCCGGTGTCGGGCATCCTCAAAAGGTCGGTGGACGACACGGTAAACCTCCTCCTGAGGGAGTTGCAGATTCGTCTCGACGAGCTGGAGACGGCGTGGCACCACGCCTCGCTCGAGAAAATATTCATCGAGGAACGTATCTACAAGGACAAGGAATTCGAGGAAAGCCCCTCGCTGGAGGCCGTCACCCGCCACGTGGAGGCACGCCTCGCCCCCTTCCTACCGCGCCTGACGCGGCCCGTGACCGGGGACGACATCCGGCAGCTACTCGAGATCCGCGTGAAGCGTATCCTGAAATTCAACTCGGACGAGGCGAGCAAGCACCTCGACGCCCTGGAACGCGAGGCGGGAAAGGTAAAGCACGACATCGGTCACGTCATCCCGTACACCATCAAGTACTACCAGGGCCTCAAAAACAAGTTCGGAAAAGGAAAAGAACGCCTGACGGAAATCCGCGGCTTCGAGAACATCGTGGCGGCGAAAGTCGTCGTGGCCAACGAGAAGCTATACATCAACAGGGAAGACGGCTTCATCGGCACGGGGCTAAAAAAAGACGAGTTCATCCGCGAATGTTCGGACATGGACGAGATCATCGTCTTCCACAAGGACGGCACCTACGCCGTGCACAAGGTGGCGGAGAAACTATTCGTCGGCAAGGAGATACTCCACGTGGACATCTTCAAGAAAAACGACACGCGGACGATCTACAACGTCGCGTACCGTGACGGGAGGTTCGGCCCGGCATACGTGAAACGCTTCAACGTCACCGGTGTCACGCGCGACAAGCAATACAACGTCACGACCGGCGCCGCCTCCTCCCGCGTCCTCTACTTCAGCGCCAACGAGAACGGCGAGGCCGAGACCGTCAAGATATACCTCAAGCCCAAGCCGGGCCTAAAGAAGCTCCTCCTCGAGTACGACTTCGCCACCCTCGCCATCAAGGGAAGGGACACGCGCGGCAACCTCCTCACCAAAAACGACGTCCACAAGATCTCCCTCGCCCGCAGGGGCGTCTCCACCCTCGGCGGCAGGAAAATATGGATCGACGAGGACGTCTCGCGCCTCAACACCGACAACCGCGGGAGATACCTCGGCGAGTTCCAGGGAGAAGACCGCGTGCTCGTCGTCCACGCCAACGGCACGTACCACACCACCGATTTCGACCTCGGCAACCACTACGACGAGGCTCCCGCGCGCCTCGAGAAACACGACCCCGCCCGCGTCTGGTCGGCCGTCGTCTTCGACGCGGAACAACAGTACTACTACCTGAAACGCTTCCGCTTCGAGGAATCCTCCAGGATCGTCTCCTTCACCGGCGACGCCGCCGGCTCGCGTCTCGTCTGCCTCAGCGACAAGCCCGGCGCCCGCTTCGAGATCACCTTCGGCGGGAGGCAGGCCAACCGCCCGCCGGAAATCATCCAAGCCGCCGAGTTCATCGCCGAAAAGTCTTTCAGGGCAAGGGGAAAACGCCTGACAAACCACGAGGTCAAGGACGTCCGCGAAATAGACCCGCTGCCGCTCGACGAAACACCCCCCCTCCACGGCGATCGCCCGCGCGGCGACCAGCCTCTACCGGAAACCCCGCGAGACCCCGCCGCCGAGCAAATGTCCCTCGACTTTGAATAGAACAACGTGACCGCGCCCGTTCCCGTCGCCCCCGTCGCCCGTTTCGCCGACGTGGAAATCATCCGTTACACCGCCCCGGCGCCCCGCCTCTCCGCCCTCCCCGGCTGCTGACGCCCCGCCGTCGCCACTGCCTACCCCGTCATCTTTACTGCCTCCCCCGTCGTCTTCACTGCCTCCCCCGTCGTCTTTACTGCCTCCGCCGTCATCGCTACTGCCTCCGCCGTCATCGCTACTGCCTGCGCCGTCAGCGCTACTGCCTCCGCCGCCGGCGCTACTGCCTGCGCCGTCAGCGCTACTGCCTCCGTCGTCAGCGCTACTGCCTGCGCCGTCATCGCTACTGCCTGCGCCGTCATCGCT
>JAIRKS010000059.1 GCA_031259905.1 Odoribacteraceae bacterium | reverse complement strand
GCCTTGTACAAAGTTTGAAATGCCCTTTACAAAGTTTGAAATGCCCTTTACAAAGTTTGAAATGCCTTGTACAAACTTTGAAATGCCTTGTACAAACTTTGAAATGCCACTGTACAAAGTTTGAAATGCCCTGTACAAAGTTTGAAATGCCTTGTACAAACTTTGAAATGCCCTGTACAAACTTTGAAATGCCCTGTTCAAATTTCTAGATGCCTTGTCAGAAATTTGAAATGCCTTGTACAAAGTTTGAAATGCCCTGTACAAACTTTGAAATGCCTTGTACAAACTTTGAAATGCCCTGTACAAACTTTGAAATGCCCTTTACAAAGTTTGAAATGCCTTGTACAAACTTTGAAATGCCTTGTACAAACTTTGAAATGCCTTGTCAGAAATTTGAAATGCCCTGTACAAAGTTTGAAATGCCCTGGTAAAAATGTAAAATGCCCTGCCGTGAATGGCGATGTCGCGGCACGTCAGGGCGCGTTTGCGCTGGCCTGGAGGGTGGCGCGCGGGTTGTCGTTTCCCGATTTTATCGTACATTCGCGTCAAAATCATCAAAAACATGGCACACAAGGCAGGTTTCGTTAGTATCCTGGGGAATCCCAACGTGGGGAAGTCGACCCTGATGAACAGGTTGGTGGGGGAAAGACTCTCGATTATCACCGCCAAGGCACAGACAACAAGACACCGTATCAAGGGAATCGTCAATGACGAGGCGTACCAGATCGTCTTCTCGGACACGCCGGGCGTCGTGAAGCCCAGTTACAAGATGCAGGAATACATGCTTGACTTCTCCCGGTCGGCGCTCGACGACGCGGACATCATCGTTTACGTGACGGACGTGGTCGAGACGCGCGATAAGAACGCCGACTTCATCGAGAGGGTCAAGCGGAGGGAGGCGCCCGTGCTGCTGGTGATTAACAAGATCGACCTCTCCTCGGCGGGGAAGCTCGACGCGCTCTTCGACGCGTGGCGCGAGACGTTACCGCGGGCGGAAGTGTTCCCCGTCTCGGCCACCGAGAACTTCAACGTGCAGAATCTTTTCAAGCGGATCGTGGAGCTGCTCCCGGAGGGAGAGCCCTATTTCGCGAAGGACGAGCTGACGGACATGCCCGCGCGGTTCTTCGTCACGGAGATCATCCGCGAGAAGATCCTGTTGCACTACGACCAGGAGATACCTTACTCGGTGGAGGTCGTCGTCGAGGAGTTCAAGGAGGACGAGGAGCGCGCGCGTATCATGGCGATCATTCACGTGGAGCGGGACTCGCAGAAGGGCATCCTGATCGGGCACCAGGGGAGCGCCCTCAAACGCGTCGGGACGGAAGCGCGCCTCGACATCGAGGCGTTCCTCGGGAAGAAGGTGTTCCTGAACCTCTACGTGAAGGTGCTGAAGGATTGGCGCGACAAGGAATATGAATTGAAAAACTTCGGGTACAAGCAGCTTTAACGCGCGCGGGTCCCGGCAAATACTTGAAACAAGATGAGCAATATAGTGGCTATCGTTGGGCGTCCCAACGTGGGGAAATCGACCCTTTTTAACCGCCTGGTGGGCGGGAGGCAGGCTATCGTGAACGAGGAGAGCGGGGTGACGCGCGACAGGAATTACGGGAAGTCGGAGTGGAACGGCAAGGAGTTCTCGGTGATCGATACGGGGGGGTACGTCCCCAACACGTCGGACATCATCGAGGAGGAGATCAACAAGCAGGTGGTGCTGGCGATGGAGGAGGCGGACGTGATCCTTTTCGTGTGCGACGTGGAGGCGGGCATTACCGACCTCGACCAGAGTTTCGCCCGCCTCCTGCGACGCGTCAACAAGCCGTCCCTCGTGGTGGTCAATAAAGTGGATAATAACGAGCGACTGCACGACACGCACGAGTTTTTCAAGCTGGGGATCGGCGACGAGCTGTTTCCCGTCTCTTCCGTGAACGGCTCCGGGACGGGAGAGTTGCTCGATAAGGTGGCGGCGTACCTGACCGTGGAGGCGGAAGAGGAGACGAACGCGCTGCCGAAGATCGCGATCGTCGGGCGCCCCAACGTGGGGAAGTCTTCCATGATTAACACGTTGCTCGGCGAGGAACGGAATATCGTCACGGAGATCGCCGGCACGACGCGCGATTCGCTGGCCACGCGGTATAGTCGCTTCGGGCACGATTTCATGTTGGTCGACACGGCCGGCTTGCGGAAGAAGTCGAGGGTTCACGAGGATGTCGAGTTTTACTCCGTGATGCGGTCGGTGCGGGCCATCGAGGACTCGGACGTGTGCATGTTGCTGGTTGACGCTACCCGCGGGATAGAGGCGCAGGACTTGACGATCTTTCACTTGATCGAGCGCAACCAGAAAGGGGTGGTCGTGCTGGTCAACAAGTGGGACCTGATCGAGAAGGATCACAAGACAACCGGCGAGTACGAGAAGATGTTGAAGGAACGCCTCGCCCCGTTTAACGACGTGGAGATCTTTTTTACTTCCGCGTTGACGCGCCAGCGCGTGCTGAAGGCGCTGGAGGCCGCCATCGAGGTGTATCGTAACCGGAAGAAGAAGGTCCGTACCTCCGAGCTGAATAACGTGATGCTCGAGGAGATCGAGAATTTCCCGCCCCCCGCCATCAAGGGGAAGTATATCCGTATCAAGTATGTCACCCAGCTGCCGACGCGCACGCCGGCGTTCGCGTTTTATTGCAACCTGCCGCAGTACGTGAAGGAACCCTACAAGCGGTTTCTCGAGAACAAGATCCGGGAGCACTGGAAGTTTACCGGCGTGCCCATGCAGGTGTTCGCGCGCAAGAAATAGCGATATGGGAAGCAGCATCGAACACGAGGGAACGGTCACGCGCGTGGAAGGCGATGCGGTCACGGTGAGCGTCGAGAGTCATGCCGCCTGCGAGGGATGTCGCGCTCGAGGGGCGTGCGGGATTCCCGGCGGGAAGACGCGGGAGATCGTCGCCCGGCAACCGGGCAGGAGGGTGAGCGTCGGGGAACGCGTGACGGTACGGGTGAGTGGCGGGAACGCCGCCCGGTCGGTGCTCCTCGCCTACGTGATGCCCTCGGTGATCGCGATCGCGACGGTCGCCGTGCTTTCCTCGCGCGCGGGAGAGGTCGCGACGGCCGTCATCGCCCTGTGCGTTATCGCGTGTTATTTCCTCCTTCTCTTTTCGTGCAGGACGCGGCTCTCGCGGGAGATCACGTTCACTATCGCGTCCCCGTGAGGATAGAATCTGTTAAATCAACATGAATACTTTATGAGCAATATCATCATCTACACGATCGTCTCGTTATGTGCCATTGGGATCGTATCCGCCGTCGTCCTGTACCTTGTTGCCAGGCAATTCCGGGTGGACGAGGATCCGCGGATCGACCAAGTGGAGGCGCTCCTGCCGGGCGCTAACTGCGGCGGGTGCGGGAAACCGGGATGCCGGGGGCTTGCCGAGGCGATCGTCAGGGCGAACTCGCTGGAGGGGCTTTCCTGCCCCGTCGGTGGGGAGACGACGATGCCGGCTATTGCCGCCGTGCTGGGGTTGGAGGCCGGCACGCGCGTCCCGCGCGTGGCCGTGGTGAGGTGCGGCGGGGATCGCGAGCGACGATCCCGCGTCAATCACTATGACGGGTATCCTTCCTGCGCGGTGGAGCACGCGCTGTACCGCGGGGAAAGTGCCTGCCCGTTCGGGTGTCTCGGTCTCGGCGACTGCGCGCGGGCGTGCACGTTCGACGCTATCCGCGTCGAGGAGGCCACGGGATTACCCGTCGTGCGGGAGGAGGCGTGCGTGGCGTGCAATGCCTGCGCGAAAGCCTGCCCGCGGGGGATTATCGAGTTACGCGACAAGGGAGTCAAGGCGCGGCGCGTGTTTGTCAGTTGTGTTAACCGCGACCGCGGGGTGCTGGCCCGCGGGGCGTGCGGCGCGGCCTGCATCGGGTGCGGCAAGTGCGCGAAGGATTGTTCGTTCGAGGCAATCGTCGTCGAGGATAACCTCGCGTATATTGATTTCCGCAAGTGCCGGTTGTGCCGCAAGTGCGTCAGTTCTTGCCCCACGGGAGCCATTCGCGAGGTGAACTTCCCGTCGAGGAAGGTGGAGCTATCGAAAGTTGGAATTGAAAATTAAAATATAGTGTTGAAGACATTTACATTGGGAGGTATTCATCCCCCGGACGAGAAGTTATCGTCGGGAAGCGCGATCGTGCCGCTTCCCCTGCCGGAACAGGTAAAGATACCGTTATCGCAACACATTGGCGTGCCGGCGCTCCCCCTGGTGAAGAAAGGCGATCGCGTGAAGGTAGGACAACTCGTCGGCGAGGCCGCCGGCTTTATCTCTGCTAACGTGCACAGCTCCGTCTCCGGGGTCGTGGTCAACGTGGAGGCGGTGGTAGACACCAGTGGTTACGCCCGTCCCGCCGTGGTGATCCGCGTGGAAGGCGACGAGTGGGACAAGAGCATAGGACGTCAGGAAACCCCCGATCGTTACCTTTCGGCCTTCTCAAGGGAGGAGATACTGACGGCCGTGCAGGCGGCAGGGATCGTCGGGATGGGAGGTGCAACTTTCCCCACGCGGGTAAAGCTCTCCCCGCCCGCCGGGAGTCACCCCGAGCTATTAATCATTAACGGCGTGGAGTGTGAGCCTTTCTTGACGGCGGACCACCGGTTGATGATCGAGAAGAGCCGCGAGCTGTTGATCGGCACTCGCTTCCTGATGAAGGCGCTGGGAGTGGAGCAGGCTGTTATAGGTATCGAGAACAACAAGCCGGACGCCATCGCGAAGACATGGGAAGCCGTCACGAAGCACACGCTGGGGATCAAGGTGTGCCCGCTCAAGGTGAAGTACCCGCAGGGCGGCGAGAAGCAGCTGATTCAGGCCATCACCGGTCGCCGCGTCCCGTCGGGTGCACTTCCCATATCCGTGGGGGTCGTGGTGCACAACGTGGGGACGGTGTACGCCGTGTACGAGGCCATCACGATGCACAAGCCGCTGATCGAGCGAGTCGTGACCGTCACCGGCAAGTCGCTGGCGCGTCCCGGGAATTACCTCTGCCGCGTGGGCACGCCGGTGGCATGTTTGATTGATGCCGCCGGCGGGTTACCCGGGGACACGGGGAAGGTGATCAGTGGCGGCCCGATGATGGGAAAGGCTTTAGCGAGCACCGATGTCGTCGTCACGAAGGGGACGAGCGGCGTGCTGGTGATCCCGGAAAACGAGGCGCGGAGAAAAACCGCCCGCGACTGTATCCGTTGCGCCAAGTGCGTGCGAGTATGCCCGATGGGCCTTGAACCGTACCTGCTGATGACCCTCGGCGAGTACCAGCAGGTGGAAAAACTGGAAAGAGCACGCGTGATGGATTGCATCGAATGTGGCTCTTGCAATTTCACCTGCCCCGCCCATCGCCCGCTGTTAGACATGATCCGGCTGGACAAGAGCCGCGTCGGGCAGGTAATTAAATCAAGAAAATAGCCTACAAGTCCCATGAATAAATTCATCGTATCTCCCTCGCCTCACGTCCACGGCGGGGACTCCATCGAGAGAAACATGTACGGGGTGCTCGTCGCGTTACTCCCGGCGTTACTCTGTTCTATCCTCTTCTTCGGCTGGGGAGCACTCTACGTGACTATCGCGGCGGTCGCGTCGACGATGTTCTTCGAGTACATCATCCAGAAGTATTTATTAAAGCAACCCGTCACGATCGAGGATGGTTCGGCGATCATCACCGGCGTGTTGCTCGCGTTCAACCTGCCCTCGACGATTCCCCTGTGGCTCGTGGTGCTGGGCGCGCTCGTGGCCATCGGCATCGGCAAGATGAGCTTCGGCGGGATCGGGAACAATATCTTCAACCCGGCGCTCGTGGGACGCGTCTTCCTGTTGATCTCCTTTCCCGTACAAATGACCACGTGGCCCGTCCCGAACGGATTCGAAACGACGGACGCGGTGACGGCCCCTACCCCACTGCTCCTCGTCAAGCAGGCGTTACGGACACAGAAGCCTTTCGCGGAAGTGTTCTCGCCAGGAGAGGGAGGGCACTCCCTGCTGGAACTGGGGACGGGAAGCGGCGTCGGCGGAAGCCTCGGCGAGATCTCCGCCTTCGCGCTGTTGCTGGGATTTGCCTACCTGTTGCTCAAGCGAGTCATCACGTGGCACGTGCCCGTGTCGATTTTCCTCACGATAGCGCTCTTTTCCGGGATTCTTCACTGGATCAACCCCGCGTACGCCGGCCCGCTCTTTCACTTGCTTTCCGGCGGGGTCATGCTGGGGGCGATCTTCATGGCCACCGACTACGTCACCTCGCCCATGTCGCGCCGAGGGATGTGGATTTACGGCGCCGGCATCGGCACGCTCACGATCGTCATCCGGAACTTCGGCGCGTACCCGGAGGGGGTCTCCTTCGCTATACTGATCATGAACGCCTTTACCCCACTGATCAATAGATACTGTAAACCCAAACGATTCGCCTGACCATGAGAAAAAGATTAGATTCAAATTTCAAGAATATGGTGTTGGTGGCGTGTGCCATCGCGCTTTTCTCGGCGCTCTCTGTAGCCAGCATCAGCACGCTCACCGCCGGGAAAATCAACGAGGTGAGGTTACAGAACCAACTGTCTGCTATCCGCGACGTCCTCCCCCCGTTCGATAATAACCCGATGGAGGAGAGTGACACGCTGCTAACTACCGGCGGGGAGATGCTGGTACTTTTTCCCGCCAGCCGGGAGGGCGAGCGCGTGGGGACTGCCGTGAAAACCTTCTCGAACAACGGGTATAGCGGGCAAATCTGGCTGATAGTCGGGTTTACTCCCGACGGCGCTATCCATAATTACACGGTACTCGAACACAAGGAGACGCCCGGGCTGGGTTCCAAGATGAATGTCTGGTTTGCCAGCGGGAGCAAGGGGGACGTCACCGGCAAGATCCCAGGGAGTAAGGGACTGCGAGTAAGCAAGGACGGCGGGGAGATCGATGCCATCACCGCCGCCACTGTCTCCTCGCGCGCCTTCCTCGATGCTATAAACCGGGCGAACAGGGCACTCGACGGGAACGCGGACGCTACTTCCGGCGCGACCGGCATCGGGGAGGACGCTACCTCCGGCGCATCCGGTGTCGAGGAGGACGCTACCTCCGGCGCGTCCGGTGTCGGGGAGGATGCTACCTCCGGCGCGACCGGTGTCGAGGAGGATGCTACCACCGGCGCGTCCGGTGTCGAGGATACCACCGGGGTAAACCCTTCGTCCTCCGGGAAACAATAACCCTTTACACCTGGATACCATGAACAACTGGAAAATATTTTCTAACGGCCTTTTCAAGGAGAACCCGATATTCGTCCTGCTGCTGGGCATGTGCCCCACGCTCGGGGTGACCACCTCGGCGATCAACGGGCTGGGGATGGGATTAGCGACGACCCTGGTACTCCTCCTGTCAAACGTGACGATCTCGTTAACGAGCAACCTGATCCCTGACAAGATTCGCATACCGGGATACATCGTGATCATCGCCACGGTAGTAACCATCCTCGAGATTTGCATGGCGGCCTACCTGCCGTCGTTGCACGCGTCCCTCGGCATATTCATCCCGCTCATCGTGGTCAATTGCATTGTCCTCGGCCGGGCCGAGGCGTTTGCCTCCAGGAATACCCCCCTCCTCTCCCTCCTCGACGGGCTGGGAATGGGGTTGGGCTTCACGCTGGGACTGACCCTGCTGGGCTGCACGCGGGAAATCCTCGGGAGCGGGAAACTCTTCGACGTCTCCCTCTACGACGAAAGCCACGGGATACTCATCTTCGTGCTCCCCCCGGGGGCCTTCATCGCGCTGGGCTACCTGATCGCGATCATCAACAAAATAAAGAAAACCCTATAACAGCCTGTCATGGAATACGTGCTAATATTCATCACCGCGGTATTTGTCAACAACATCGTCCTCGCGCAATTCCTGGGGATTTGTCCCTTCCTTGGAGTCTCCAAGAGCGTGCCCACGGCCCTGGGCATGACGGGAGCGGTCACTTTCGTGATGATCCTGGCGACGTTAGTCACCTTCATCATCCAGAAAACCGTTCTCGACCCGTTGGGCATCACCTTCATGCAGACCATCACCTTCATCCTTGTCATCGCCACGCTCGTGCAGATGGTCGAGATCATCCTCAAAAAGGCGACCCCCTCGCTCTACCAGGCGCTGGGCGTGTTCCTCCCGTTGATCACGACGAACTGCTGCGTCCTGGGAGTCGCGATCATGGTCATACAAAAAGACTACAACCTTCTCCAGGCCCTCGTCTTCTCCACCTCCACCGCATTAGGCTTCGGTCTGGCGCTCGTCATCTTCGCCGGGATTCGCGAGCAACTGGCATTCACCCGCGTGCCGGCCGGCTTGCAGGGGCCGGCAATATCGCTCGTCACCGCCGGGTTACTGGCGATGGCCTTCATGGGATTCTCCGGAATCGTTTAACCGCCACCGACCATGTTCACACCCCTGCAAAAAGAGATCCTCGACACGCTATCGGGAATAGCCGCCGAGAGACAAGTACAACTATTCGTCATCGGGGGATTCGTTCGCGACCTCCTCCTCAAGCGCCCGTCGAAAGACATTGATATCCTCGTCCTGGGCGACGGCATCGCGATCGCCGGGGAAGCCGCCCGGAGACTGGGAAACGCGCGCGTGTCCGTCTTCAAAACCTACGGGACGGCCATGTTCAAGTACAAGGGAATAGAAATCGAATTCGTCGGCGCGCGCAAGGAATCGTATACCCGTGGATCTCGCAAGCCCTCCGTCGAGCCGGGTACGCTGGAAGACGACCAACGACGGCGCGACTTCACCATCAACGCTCTCGCCCTCTCGCTAAACCGTGACGACCGCGAGCAGCTCCTCGATCCCTTCAACGGGCTGCAAGACCTGCACGACGGGGTGATACGCACCCC
Organism: Odoribacteraceae bacterium; assembly: GCA_031259905.1. Lineage (GTDB taxonomy): Bacteria > Bacteroidota > Bacteroidia > Bacteroidales > Marinifilaceae > JAIRKS01. The sequence goes on along the minus strand of JAIRKS010000059.1, from coordinate 4,748 downwards.
GCTCGACCCACGCGTCACCTTCTCCGACGATCCCCTGCGCATGATGCGGGCGATACGTTTCGCCACCCGACTGGGATTTCGCGTTCATCCCGACACCCTCGAGGGAATCAAGGCCAACCGGGAGCGCCTCGCGATCGTCTCCGGGGAACGCGTCATCGACGAATTCAACAAGATCATCCTCGCCCCGGTGCCCTCCGTCGGGATCAAGCTACTGGACGAGACCGGTCTGCTGGAAATATTCTTTCCCGAACTGACCGCCCTGAAAGGCGTCGAACAAGTCGACGGGATCGGGCACAAGGACAACTTCTACCACACGCTCGCCGTGCTCGACGGGGTCAGCGCGCGTTCCGACGATCCCTGGCTGCGCTGGGCAGCCCTGCTACACGACATCGCCAAGCCACTCACCAAACGATTCGTCGAGGGACAAGGCTGGACCTTCCACGGGCACAACCACGTCGGGGAACGAATGGTGGAACGCGTCTTCCGCCGGCTCAAGCTCCCGCTGAACGAGAAGATGAAATACGTCCAGAAGCTCGTGTTCCTCCACATGCGCCCCATCGTCCTCTCCGAGGAAGGGGTCACCGACTCTGCCGTCCGTCGCCTGCTATTCGACGCCGGCAACGACATCGAGGATCTCATGCTCCTGGCCGAGGCCGACATCACCTCCAAGAACGAGGAAAAAGTAAAACGCTACCTCGCCAACTTCCAGCTCGTCCGCCGGAAACTCAAGGAAGTAGAAGAAAAAGACGCCATACGCGAATTCCAGCCGCCCGTCACCGGGGAAGAGATCATGGAAACCTTTCACCTCCCGCCGTGCAAGCAAGTCGGGGAAATAAAAAATGCCATCAAGGAAGCTATCCTTGACGGCATTATCGGTAACAACCCGGACGAGGCGCGGGAATACATGTTCACCGTCGCGGCGAGACTAAACCTCGCCCCCTGATCATCCTTTCACCGCGTCGGCCAGGGCGTGCGCCGCGGCCCCGCGACAAACGATCACCGGTGTCGTCGGGACATCGTTATACGGGATAAATTCCAGCACCTGCAACAACGCGTACTCCCGGTCGTCGGAAAGGAACACCTCCACGCTCAAGTTCGACGCGTTCAACTGCCGCAAGACCCCCAACTCCTCGTAAGCCCCGTCGCGCAACACCTGCTGCAACTTGAACGACTTGTCGGGAGCGATATAAATCTTGTACCTCTTCAACCCCTGCCCCGTCGGGCGGTAAACGTACCCGCCCTTCTTCGCCACGAGGAGAATAATTCCCGCCACTACCAACAACAATCCCGTTACTACCAGCAACGAGGAGACAATATCTCCCGCCACCTGCACCAGAAACCTGTAACAAAGGGCCAGCACGCCGGCCACGAACAATAGTAACGCCGGCATGACCGGTTTGCTCTTCTTCACGACGTTTCCCTCGTCAACCGTCAGGATAACGTCCTCGATATAATCGTATTTTTCCATAATCGTGTTTTTATTTCATTAACTCGTGATACGTGAAACCGCCCGCGTGCCACTCGCGGTAGGCGGGCGAGCGAACAAAAGCGAGGATCACACGATAATCTCGCGCAGGGAAAAGACATAATACCCGCCCCCCTGCCTCGACGCGAAAACTTGCAAGAAAGAACACCGCGCGTGACGGTAACGCGGCACGAGCGCCCGCCCGTGCTCCTGTCCCAGCACCGGCAGGGACTCCCTCGGTGAATAGCGAAAAAACGGCTCCACGTGAAGCGTCACGCAAGAACCCGCCCCCGTCACCGTCTCGTCGGACATGCCGGACAACTCCCGGCAGGCGCGTTCCCCCGCCTCCTGCTCCCGCTCCTGTCCCGTCACCGTCACCAGCGTCGCGTAATGGCAAGCGCTGATCCCGTGCCCCAGGTAAAGCGGGGTCAACAACAACAAAATCCCGTGTCTTAATAGCCGTTTCATGTAATGGAAACAAATGCCGTCTCGCCGGCGATAACTAATCGTGGATTCCCTTGATTCCCCCCGACCCGGTCACCCTCCGCGTCACCCGCGCCGGGTTACCTTTATAATAGATATCCCCGGAGCCGGTCACCTGCGCGTCCAGTCTCTCCCCGGCACGCGCGTGTACCGTTCCCGACCCGGTCACGCTACACCTGGCATCCCTGGCGAGGTAATCGTAAACGTGAATATCCCCCGAGCCGGTCACGACGCAAGAAAGCCGGTCACACTTCCCCTTCAGGCGGATATTCCCCGACCCGGTCACGCTCAAATCCGTCTTCTCGCCGTACAGGTCTTCCGACGTCACGTCGCCCGACCCGGTGACGCGAATCGCCATGCCCTCCCCGCGCACCGTCCCGGCCAGGCGCACGTCGCCCGACCCGGTCAGGACAACCGCATCGAGACGCACGGAACCCGTCTCGACCGTCAATCGCGAGGGCTGGATATTCCCGGGGCGTTTCACTTTAATCTTCAAGCACCCGCCTTCCTCCCGGATGTCCAGCAGGGAGAGGATATTCTCGTCCGTGACCACCCAGCAGTAAGGCACGTCGCCCGTCACTTGCCGGTACACGATCTCCCCCGGCACGCTCACCTGCAGGGAGGAATACCCCGTCACGGGAATCTCCCGCGTGACAATCACCTTGTTACCCGGCGTCCCGGTCGAGACGACAAGCACGCACGATACCAACATAAAGGGAAGCACCAGAAAAAAACACGGTAAATAACTACTTGACTTGTTCATGGCATAACGTTTTACAATTACCGTCGGCAAAGATAACAACAATTCCCTGGTGACAAGCGGCGGGACAGGGAAAACGCGTTAACCCGCGTGGTTTCGAGCGGATAACGCGTGCCGGGCAGCCCACCCGCGCGCCCGGGGCGGGCGAACGCGCGAAAAAAGGGACAACCGCTCCCTCTTTAGGCGAGCGATAACGACGGGCGGGCGCCCCGTCCGCCGTCTTCCCCCCGGATTTCACTATCTTCGCGACGTGAATACAAGAACAATACAACGTGACCGCTCAGGTCACCCCGTGGGATATTCCATCGCCGTGCTACTATCGTTGAGCTTGACGCACTTCTTCAACGACTCGTTCCAGTCACTGGTATCGGCCTCCTATCCCGTCATCAAGGAGGGCTTATCGTTAAGTTTCGGGCAGATCGGGCTGGTCGCGCTCACCTACCAGGTATGCGCGTCGGTATTCCAACCCGTCTTCGGGCTGCTCTTCGACCGGTACCCGGCCTCGTGGTACCTGCTCGCGGGCACCGCCTCCACGACCATCGGGCTACTATCGCTCTCCCTCGCCGGCTCGCTCTACCCGGTGATGATCGCCGTCGCGTTCATCGGCTTAGGCTCCTCGATCATCCACCCCGAGGCATCGCGGTTAACCCACCTCGCCTCCGGCGGGCGTCACGGGCTGGCGCAGTCGATCTTCCAGGTAGGGGGAAACCTTGGGGGATCCATCGGCCCGTTACTCGCGGCCGCCGTCATCGCCACGCGCGGGCAACGGTACATCGCGATCTTCGCGGGAATCGCGGTGATCGCCATGCTGACGAAGGGGAAGATCATCAAGTGGCAACGGGGAATGGATCAACGCGCCCGCCGGGAAAAGAAAAAGATACCGGTCGCGAGACAAACGGGCATGACGAAGAAAAAGATCTACTTCACGCTGGCCTTGCTGCTCGTGTTGATCTTCTCCAAGTACGTTTACACGGCCAGCCTCGTGAACTTCTACACCTTTTACCTGATCGAGAAATTCGACGTGTCGACGCGACAATCCCAGGTATTCCTCTTTGCCTACCTCTTCGCCACCGCGCTGGGGACGTTACTCGGCGGTCCCGTCGGCGACCGCGTCGGGCGGGCACGCGTCATCCAGGCGTCGATCATCGGTGCCGTGCCCTTCGCCCTGCTGATGCCGCACGCGGGCCTGGCGGGCACGTGCGTGTTGAGCATCCTGGTGGGGCTGGTATTATCGTCGGCGTTCCCCGCGATCCTCGTCCACGCCCAGGAGCTGTTGCCGGACAAGTTGGGATTGATCTCCGGCCTTTTCTTCGGCCTGGCCTTCGGCATCGCCGGCATCGCCGCCGCGGTACTGGGGAACGTGGCGGACGCGTGGGGCATCGAGCGGGTTTACGAACTCTGCGCTTACATGCCGCTGCTGGGCCTCGCGGCGCTCTTCCTGCCGGGCCGCCGGCAGGGCAAACGCGACTTGACGTGACACCCGGTGTTGATAAAAGAAACCTGACCCCTTCCACGAGTCTACCCTTGCCAGGGTAAAACACCCCCCAACCGAACAAGACAACCGGCTGACGGGACAATGTCTACCGCCGACAAAGCAATGTCTACCGCCGACAGAGCAATGTCTACCGCCGACAGAGCAATGTCTACTGCCGACAGAGCTGTGTCTACCGCCGACAGAGCTGTGTCTACCGCCGACAGAGCTTTGTCTACCGCCGACAGAGCTTTGTCTACCGTAGACATTGCTCTGTCTACCGCCGACATTGCTCTGTCTACCGCCGACATTGCTTTGTCTACCGTAGACATTGCTTTGTCTACCGTGGACAGAGCAATGTCCAGCGTGGACAAAACAATGCCCCTCTGCGTCGAGACAAAACCACTTTGCAAACTTGCAATGCCCCTCTGCGTCGAGACAAAACCGTTTTGCAAACTTGCAATGCCCCTCTGCTTCGAGACAAAACCGTTTTGCAAACTTGCAATGCCCCTCTGTCTCGAGACAGAACGGCATTGTAAACTTGCAATGCCCCTCTGTCTCGAGACAGA
>JAIRKS010000044.1 GCA_031259905.1 Odoribacteraceae bacterium | reverse complement strand
TCACACGTAAAAATCCTTAAAGCGTCAACCTGCTCCATGTTAGTTGTTTTATGATGTTGATTGTTCATTTGTAGTCTTCTTTTGGTACATTATGTTTCGTGGTTTGTATCTCACGGGGCGAATGTAACGACTTTTTCCTTATCACCATACAATCGCCCCGTTATTTTTTACTCTTTTTTTTGCTCCCTCCCCGTGAAGTCGAACCACAAGACCATCGACAGCCCCTCGTCGCCCTTCTTCACGCGTACCGACCCGGGTTGTGCCGACGGTCCGTGCTGCGAAAGCGGCTTGAAGGAGCGCATCCCCGGTATGTCGTACAGGAAAGAGAGATCCCCCGGCGGGAAAGGAGGCAGCGCCCTGTCGCGCGACACCGCCGGCTGCGCCGGCGTGAAGACGCGCAGGAACAGCCCGTCGCTCCCGCTCGTCACGGAGAAGTCTCCCTCGTCCGTGCCAATCGTCGCCCAGTAGACGCCGGCGTGATAGCCCTTGAACTCCGGGTAGACGAGGTTCTCGAAGGACGCGCCGGTCATCGTGTTGTTGTAATCCTTTGTCCACAGGCCGTGCCGCGTCCCCTTGATCCGGTTCTTCCACACGCGGTAGGGGCCTCGGCCGAGCCACGTCATTCCCGTGACGCGCTCCTCCGGGTAGTCGAACGAGAAGCCGAGGTTGTAGATGTTCTCCTCGACGATGGCCGCGTCGAAGCCCGTCCCGCCGTCGGCCCTGTTCAGGAACACGGCGCTCATCTTCACCAGCCCGGCGGGCGTCGCGCGCCACTCGATCGAGTCGATGGCCCCGGCGTAACGGGCCGTGAAGAGGGCGTCGTCACCCTCCTGCCGCGCGCGGTACCCCTTGAAGGTCGCGTTCATCCCCACCGGCACCGGCCCGTTGCCGAGGGAGACGCGGCGACCGTCGCGCGTCACCCGTGCCAGCAGTCCCGTCGCCTTGTCGAACGTCGCCTCCACGCCGTTGGCCGACAGGATCACGCGGCCACCCTCCTCCCGGAGGCGTGCCGGCGGCAGGCCGCGGGACGACGGGAGGTGACGGGCCGCGTGCTCCCCGGCACGAACGACGGGCCAGCTCCACGTGCAGATCTCGTTGCCGCGCGGGTCGCTGGCGGTGATCTCCAGGAGATCCGACAGGAAGAAGTCCGCCGGCAACGTCACCCGTGCCACGCCGCGCTCCCCCGGCGCGAGCGGCGGCAGAACAACCTCGCCCTCCCCCACCGTCTCCTGCGCCGCCGCACGCGGTCCGCCGGCGCGGTAAAGCCGGTAGCGTGCCGTGCACCGCGACAGGTTCGTGTAGAGGAACTCGTTGGTGACCGTGATCTCCCCGCGGAACGACGGGGTGACGAGCAGGGGAGCGAACTGTACCGGCGACCACACCTCCCGCACCGTGTAGTAGCTCCCCTCCTTCTCGCGGTACGGCCCGAGGATACCGTCCGCCGCCAGCTCCCCGTCGGAGTCGAGCGCACCGCCGCGATCCACCCGCTTCACGGCGTTATCGCTGAAATCCCACGTGAACGCGCCGGCGAACAACGGGTGCTCCTTGTAGCGATTCCAGAAATCCTCCAGCCCGGCGCCGTGCCCCTGGTCGTAACACCCGTGCATGAACTCCGTCGGCATGAAGACGTCGTGGCCGTTCGTCAGCCGCGCCACGCCCGTCAGGTAAGCGGGATAGTGATGCGTGTCGATCCCGTCGAAATCCGCCCAGGGGTGGATGACGTGGCGACGCTGCGGGTCGTGCCGGGAGAAAAGCGAGTCGAGAGCGGTATTCCACCCTCCCTCGTTGCCGTTGCTCCACAGGATCACGCAGGGATGATTCACGTCGCGCTCCACCATCTCTTTCAACAGCCGCGCGCCCCCCCCCGCGTCGTACGCGTCCTGCCAGCCGGCCAGCTCGTCGATCACGAACAGCCCCAGCGAATCGCACGCGTCGAGGAAATGTGCGTCCGGCGGGTAGTGCGACCGGACGGCGTTCATGTTCATCTCCTTGATCAGCGTCGCGTCGCGGAGGCTGATCTCCCGGTTCGTGCACCGTCCCCCGTCCGGCCAGAAGGAGTGGCGATTGATCCCCTTCATACGGATCTTGACGTCGTTGACGTAGATCCCGTCCCCGCGCCGGAACTCCACCGTGCGGAAGCCGACGCGCTCCTCCACCTCGTGGAGCGTCCGCCCCTCCCCGTCCACCAGCGCGAGCGTCAACGCGTACAGGTGAGGATCCTCCGGGGTCCAGGCACGCGCGCCCGGCCACGCGCCGGAGATCGTCGCGCCCGACAGCTCTCCCGCCGCCAGCCGCTTCTCTACCGGGACGAAGTGCCCCGTGCCGGCGAGCGGGCGAATCGAGGCGCGTAACGAGTGGCCCGCGCGAGCGCCGTGTAACGTCACGCGGGCCGCGAACGTCCCGTCGTGACGGGCATCCACGGCCACGTGCTCTATCGCCGCCGCCGGGAGCAGCTCGATGTAGACGGGACGGTAGATGCCGCCGAAGAGCCACCAGTCCGCCCGGCGCTCGGCGGCGTTTACCGAGGCGTCGGCGGAGTGCTTGGAGACCCGTACCTCGATCTCGTTCTCCCCGGGACGCAACGCGCCGGTGATGTCGATGGCGAAGCGATAGAACCCGCCCCGGTGTGTCTCCCCGACGGGTTGACCGTTGATCTTCACGGCGGCGTCCGTCATTACTCCCTCGAAGACGAGCCGCGCCCGCTCTCCTTCCCGCGTCTCCCCGCGTTGAAAGATGCGCCGGTAGATGCCCTCTTCCGTGGAGGGAACGGCGCCGCGGCGCGTGTACCACCGGCCGTAGGTGTACTCCCCGAAGCCTTGCAACTCCCACTGCGAGGGCACGGGGATCTTCTGCCAGCTCCCCGACCGGGCGCCTGCCGTGCAGTAGAAGTCCCACTCGACCTCGTCGCCGAAACCGCTACCGGAGAGCATGACCCGCCGCGTCTCCTGCCCGTTTGCCACGGGGGCGAGCAGGAGCATGATCCCGACGGTGATCCCGGAGATGACGTTCTTTTTCATGGCCCGTTACCGTGATTGTTCCTCGTCGCGCAGAGACTCCCGTTGCCTCAACATCTCCTCGAAGTGGCGGACGTCGCCCCCCCGGTCGCGGGCGCAAACCATCAGCACGTCGTCGCGCCCGGCGATGATGCAGTCGTTCACTCCGGCGACCACGACGCGCACGTCCCGCGGCAGGTCGACGGTGCAGCCGGAAGAGTCGAGGAAGAGCACCCCGTCGCGCGGGACGTTGCCGCGTTCGTCCTTCTCGCTGATGTCGTGGAAGGCGTGCCACGTGCCGACGTCCGACCAGCCGAAGTCCCCCTTGATCACGTGGACGCGCTCGGCGTGCTCCATGATGCCGAAGTCGACGGAGATGCTCGGGCAGCGGCTGTAAAGGCGTTCGATATTTTCCGGCGCGTCGGGGTTCGTCGCGTGCAGGTACTCGTCCTGGAAGAGGCGATAGACGTCCTCGAGATGCCTGGCGAACTCCTCGATGATTCCCCGTACTCTCCATATAAATATGCCGGCGTTCCAGAGGAAATCACCGGAGCGGAGGAAGGCCAGCGCGAGGGCCTCGTCAGGCTTCTCGGTGAACGTCTTGACGCGGTAAACGCCATCGACGGGTTCGCTTCTCTCGAGCTGGATGTAGCCGTAGCCGGTTTCCGGTCTCGTGGGGGAGATGCCGATGGTGAGCAAGCCGTCGTGGCGGGTGACGAAGTCAACGCCGCGCTGGATATTCCCGTTATAAGCCTCGTCATCGGCGATGAAATGGTCAGAAGGGACGACGACCATCGTGGCGTCCGGGGCGACGCGCGCGATCCTGTGGGCGGCGTAGGCGATGCACGGGGCGGTGTTCCTGCCGAAGGGTTCCTCGAGGAGATTCTCGCCGGGGAGGGTGGGGAGCTGCTCGCGCGTGATGCCGGCGTAGGCGGCGCCGGTGACGACAAGGATATTCCGCGGTGGGAAAAGGCGGGCGGCACGCTCGAAGGTGAGCTGGAGGAGGGACTTCCCGGCACGCGTGACGTCGCGAAACTGTTTCGGGCATGATTTACTGCTGACGGGCCAGAGGCGCTTGCCACTCCCGCCGGCCATGATGACGCAATAGGTATTGGTATTCATAGTCCTGGATTTCGTTATTTTATTTGCCGAATGTAGTAAGAATCCCGTGAAGTATACCTATTTTTACGATAAATTTAATGAGAGAGACGGACACATGAAATTCTTGGAAACCATCGGGGCATACCTGCTCTTCCTTCGGCGCATTTTCGCCCGGCCCGAGCGCCGGCGGGTATTCCTCCGCGAGATGACCAACGAGTTAGAAAAGCTGGGGTTAAACTCCATCGTTCTCGTGATGATCATCTCGTTTTTCATTGGCGCTGTACTGACGCTGCAGACGGCGTACAACATGTCAAACCCCTTGCTGCCGCGCTACCTCATCGGTTACCTGACGCGGGAGACCTTGCTGCTGGAATTCTCCTCGACCATCGTGAGCCTGATCCTCGCCGGCAAGATCGGGAGCAACATCGCCTCGGAGATCGGCACGATGCGCATCACCGAACAGATCGACGCGCTGGAGGCGATGGGCGTGAACTCGGTCTCGTACCTCGTCGGGCCGAAGATCGCCGCGGCGCTGGTGATCAACCCCGTGTTATACGTCTTCAGCGTCTTCATCGGCATCATCGGCGGCTTCCTCGCCGGGCTGGGCGCCGGCAGCGTCAACTACGACGACTACCTCAACGGCCTCCACTTCGAGTTCACCCCCTACTACGTGACCTACTCGATCGTCAAGACCCTCTTTTTCGCGTTCATCTTCACGTCGATCCCCGCCTTCTACGGGTACACCACGCGTGGCGGCGCGCTCGAGGTCGGGAGGGCAAGCACGCGGGCGGTCGTCGACAGCAGCATCGCGATCCTCGTCGTCAACCTGGTACTAACGAAAATCCTGCTATAAATGATAGAAATAAAAGGCGTGACGAAATACTTCGACGCGAAGAAAGTCCTGCACGAGGTCGACGCCACCTTCGAACAAGGCAAAGTCAACCTGATCATCGGCAAGAGCGGCTCCGGCAAGACCGTCCTGCTCAAGACCCTCATCGGCCTCCTCCCCGCGGACGCCGGGACAATCGCCTTCGACGGCCGCGAAATCACCGGCGACAACGCGAGAAACATGAAAGAAATCCGCAAGGAGATGGGCGTCGTCTTCCAGGGCGGCGCGTTATTCGACTCCCTCCCCGTGCTCGAGAACGTGATGTTCCCCCTCGACCTCTTCTCGCGCGCCGACGAGGCGTGGAAACGCGAACGCGCCCTCGCCTGCCTCCACCGCGTCGACCTCGACAACGTCAGTCACCTCCACCCGGCAGAACTCAGCGGCGGAATGAAGAAACGCGTCGCCATCGCCCGCGCCATCGTCCTCCAACCGCGCTACCTCTTCTGCGACGAGCCTAACTCCGGCCTCGATCCCCTCACGGCCATCGTCATCGACAACCTCCTCTCCAGCATCACGCGCGAGTACGGCATGACCACCGTCATCAATACCCACGACATGAACTCCGTCTTCGAGACCGGCGAGAACATCATCTTCATCCACGACGGCCGCAAGGAATGGGAAGGCGACCGGGAAGCCATCTTTCACGCCGCCAGCCCGGCGTTGAACGAGTTCCTCTTCACCTCGAAATTCAACCGGACAATAAAAGAACACCTCTCATGAACCTCGCCCGTTCCCGCCACCCGCTCGTCATCGCGGCCATCCTCGCGGCCATCCTCTCCTGCGCGCGCGTCCCGCTCGGCGAGAAACGCTTCATCGCCCTGCTCGTCGACCTCCACACCGCCGACGCCATCCTCGCCGACGGACGCGTCGCCCCCGCCGGCGACCGCGAAAAACGCGCCTACTACGACGGCCTCTTCGCCAAACACGGCATCACGCGCGACGACTTCGACACCCTCGCCCGCTACTACGCCGCCCCCGGACGCCACGAGCGCGTCTACTCCGCCGTCACCCGCGAACTCGAGCGACGCGACACCGCCAACCTCGTCACGTGGGCAGCCCTCACGCGCGAAGACACCGTCAACCTCCTCCCGCCGCTCGTCATCCACGCGCGCGACACCATCGCCGAGACGTTCGTCCGCGCCGGCCTCGTCATCGTCGACACCCTCCACGCCGTCGTCACGCGCGAACGCCTCGTCATCGCCGACACCCTCCCCCTCGACGACCTCAACACCTCCTACAGCGTCGACATCGACGCCTCGCGGCCCGGCAACTACAAGGCGCGCCTGCGCGTCTACCTCGATACCGCCCGCGTCGCCTCCCGCGTCACCGCCTACTTCTACTCCCCCGGCGGCGACACCCTCCGCGCCCGCGAGATCGTCGTCCGTCCCGACCGCCGGCCGCGCGATTACACCTGGAGCCACTACCTTCCCGACTCCACGGGCTTCACCCGCCTGCACGTCGACATCCTCCTCCCCGATTCCGTCGACGCCGGTCGACGCGGGTGGATCGCCGCCCCGCGCCTCTACCGCGAATACCTCCCCCCGAAGGAAGCCCGACGCGTCACCGAACAACAACGATCATGGCAAAGACAACGCGCGCGATAGCGGCGCATTACATCCTGCTGCCCGGCCACCCGCTCCTGAAAAACGGGAGCGTCGCGTGGCAGCAAGACGCGCCGCCGCGCCTGCTGCCCTCGTCCCTGCCGGCGCGGGAGACGCACGGCACGGAATTCCACGCGGGGATGATCGTCGCGGATTTCGCCCGCGAGGAGATTCGCGACTGGCTACCGGGGGATTCCCTCGTCGAGCGCCTCTCGCGCCTGTACGCCACCTGCCCGCGGGAGACGCTGGCGCTGGCCGTCGTGCAGGGGGCCGACTGGGAGACCCTCTCGTGGACGACGGGAACAACCATTAAAAAAATAACCTGATGGGAACAAAAGTCATCATCTACACCGACGGCGCCGCGCTCGGCAACCCCGGTCCCGGGGGCTACGGCGTCGTCCTGGAAGTCGACGGCTGCAAGCGCGAGCTCTCCGCCGGTTACCGCCTGACGACCAACAACCGCATGGAATTGCTCGCCGTCATCGCCGGCCTCGAGGCCCTCGAGCGCGTCGGCATGTCCGTCACGATCTACTCCGACTCCCGCTACGTCGTCGACGCCGTCGAGAAGCGCTGGCTCTTCAACTGGATACAAACGGACTTTCGCGGCAAGAAGAACCCCGACCTCTGGCTCCGTTTTTTCCCCCTTTACTCCATGCACGCCGTCCGCCTCGAGTGGATCCCCGGCCACTCGCGCATCGCCGGCAACGAGCGTTGCGACCGCCTCGCCTCGGCCGCCGCCCGCTCCCCCCGCCTGCTGGTCGACGCGTACTACGAGGGCAGTTGCTACTGACGCGCCCGCGTCCCGTGCC
>JAIRKS010000041.1 GCA_031259905.1 Odoribacteraceae bacterium | reverse complement strand
GGCAACAAGCGAGGGAGGGTGCTTGCAGAAAACTGCAAGTACCCTCCCTCGCTTGTTGCCTCTCTAACGGAAGCTACATCGCCCGCGCTTCAAGTTTTCCTCGTCACGCGTGGCCAGCTTAATGCCTGCCCGTGTTACGGGCTGGAAGGGGGTGCAGGGGGGGAACCATTTCCCCTCCTGCCTGGTTAGGGGGGGGGGAGTTGCGGGGGTGCTGGGAAATGCTTAAACTTGTTGCTTGAAACATTAGAATTATACGCGATGAAAAAGAACATTACAATTTACCTGTTATTACTAGCGACAGCGTCGGGATGCGGGACGCGGGAAAACGCGTTGGTCCGTCACGTCAACCCCTGGGCGGGCACGGGCGGGCACGGTCACGTGTTCATGGGCGCGAGCGTCCCCTTCGGTATGGTACAACTCGGCCCGACGAGCCTCCCGCGCGAGTGGGACTGGACGTCGGGCTACCACATCTCCGATACCACGGTGACGGGATTCTGCCACACGCACCTCAGCGGCACGGGCATCGGTGACCTCGCCGACATCTCGCTGCTACCCGTCGCGGGCGACGTCAAGATAGCCCGCGGGCACGCGGGAGACCCTGCCTCCGGCACGTGGTCCTACTTCACGCGTTCCAGCGAGCGCGCCCGTCCCGGTTACTACGCCACGCGTCTCGACCGCTACGGAGTCGACGTCGAGTTGACGGCCACGGCGCGCGTCGGGATGCACCGTTACGCGTACCCTCCCGGCGCGTCCCCGTCCGTCGTCATCGACCTCGAGAACGGCACGGGATGGGACGCTCCCGTCGAGGGTTTCCTCGCCCGCGCGGACGATAGCACGGTCGTCGGCTACCGCTTTTCGAAGGGCTGGGCGCGCGACCAGCGCGTGTACTTCGCGGCGCGTTTCTCGCGTCCCCTCCTCTCGTTGCAGCTCTTTGACGGCGGCACGCCCCGCGCCGGGGGCGACTCGATACGCGCGCGACGTGTGCACGGGAAGTTGCTCTTTGCCGACGACGCGCGGGAGCTGCTCGTGAAAGTGGCGCTGTCGCCGACGAGCGTGACGAACGCGCTGCTGAACATGGAGGCGGAGCTGCCGGGGTGGGACTTCGACGAGACGTCCCGCCAGGCCTCGGCGGCGTGGGAGCGGGAGCTGGGGAAGATCAGGATCAAGACGCGTGACGAGCAGGTGAAGCGCGTCTTCTACACCGCCCTTTATCACGCGATGATCGCCCCGTCGCTCTTCTGCGACGTGAACGGCGATTACCGCGGCGCCGACGGTCGGGTGCACCGCGGCGCGGGGTTCGAGAATTACACCACGTTCTCGCTCTGGGACACGTATCGCGCCGCGCACCCGCTGGCGACGCTCATCCACCCGGAGAGGGTCGACGACTGGATCAACACGATGCTCTACATCTACAAGCAGCAGGGGAAGCTGCCGGTGTGGCACCTGGCGGGGTGCGAGACGGATTGCATGGTGGGTAACCCGGCGATACCGGTGGTGGCGGACGCGATCCTGAAGGGGTTCGCGGGGTTCGACCGGGAGCTGGCCCTCGAGGCGTGCCGCGTGTCGGCGATGCTGGACGAGCGGGGGATGGGCCTGTTGAAGCAGTACGGGTACATCCCCTGCGACCTGTACAACGAGTCGGTAGCCACGGGCCTGGAGTACGCGCTGGCGGACGGCGCGCTGGCACGGGCGGCGGCACGGGCGGGCGATGACGAGAGCGCCGCGTATTTCCTGGAGCGCTCCCTCGCGTATCGCCATTACTTTGATGCCTCGACGGGGCTGGTGCGCGGCCGACGCGCGGATGGCAGTTTCCGCGAGCCGTTTGACCCGTTCAACGCGTCGCACCGGACGAACGACTACACGGAGGGGAACGCCTGGCAGTACACGTGGCTCGTGCCGCACGACGTGGAGGGGTTGATCGCGCTGTTCGGCGGGCGCGAGCGGTTCGTGGAGAAGCTCGACTCGCTGTTCGTCGTGCAGGGGGATCTCGGGGCGGACGCGTCGCCGGACATCAGCGGGATGATCGGGCAGTACGCGCACGGGAACGAGCCGGGACACCACGTGCCGTATCTCTACGCGCTGGCCGGCGAGCCGTGGAAGACGGCAGAACGCGCGCGGGAGATCCTCTCGACGCTGTATCACGACGGGCCGGACGGGCTGCCGGGGAACGAGGACGCGGGACAGATGTCGGCGTGGTACGTGTTGTCGGCCATCGGGCTGTACCAGGTGGAGCCTGCCGGCGGTCGCTTCGTGCTCGGTAGCCCGCTGGTGGACGAGGCCGTGATCGACGTGGGCGACGGGCGGCTGTTCCGCGTCACGGCGAGGAATAACGGGCCGAAGAACGTGTACGTCCGTGGCGTCACGCTGAACGGCGTCGCGCTGGAGCGGCCGTACGTCGAGTACGAGGAGATCATCGCCGGGGGCGAGCTGGTGTTCGATATGAGTGACGCGCGGCCATGAAGACGCTGGTGACGATAACGTGCGCGCTGCTCGTGGCGCTCTCCTCCCGCGGCCAGGGGATTTACTGCGCGGGGTGGATCGACTTTAACAAGAACGGCGTGAAGGACGTGTACGAGGACCCGGCGGAGACGGTGGAGCGCCGCGTGGCGGACTTGCTGTCGAGGATGACCGTGGAGGAAAAGACGTGCCAGATGGCGACGCTCTACGGGTCGGGGCGCGTGCTGCGGGACACGGCGCCCACCGCGGCGTGGAAGGAGGAGGTGTGGAAGGACGGTATCGCGAACGTGGACGAGCAGGCGAACGGCCTGGGGAGCTTCAGGTCGCGGATATCTTACCCCTACACCGCGAGCGTGAGGAATCGCCGCGCGATCCAGCGGTGGTTCGTCGAGGAGACGCGGCTGGGTATCCCCGTCGACTTCACGAACGAGGGTATCCGCGGGTTGTGCCACGACCGGGCAACGATGTTCCCGGCGCAGTGCGGGCAGGGGGCGTCGTGGAACCGCGAGCTGGTGGCGGCGATTGCCGACGTGACGGCGACGGAGGCGCTGGCGCTGGGGTACACGCACGTCTACGCGCCGGTGATGGACGTGGCCCGTGACCCGCGGTGGGGGCGCGTGGTGGAGTGTTACGGGGAAGATCCTTTCCTCGTCGGCGAGTTGGGCGCGGAGATGATCCGCGGGTTGCAGGCGCGGGGGGTGGCCTCGACGTTGAAGCATTTCGCGGTGTATAGCGTGCCTGCGGGGGGAAGGGACGCCGGGACGAGGACGGATCCTGGCGTGGGAGCGAGGGAGATGAGGACGCTGTTCCTGGAGCCGTTCCGCGCGGGAGTCGCCGGGGCGAGGGCGACGGGGGTGATGAGTTCTTATAACGATTACGACGGGGTGCCGGTGACGGGCAGTCATCGTTTTCTCACGGGGATACTGCGGGAGGAGTGGGGGTTCGACGGGTACGTGACGTCGGACAGCGAGGCGGTGGAGTTCCTGATGACGAAGCACCGGGTGAGCGGGACGATCGAGGAGGCGGTGGCGCGCGCGGTGAACGCCGGGCTGAACGTGAGGACGAATTTCACGCCTCCCGCTGATTTCGTGCTGCCGCTGCGGCGCGCGATCCGTGACGGGCTGGTGACGATGGAGACGATCGACGAGCGGGTGGCGGGGGTGCTGCGCGTGAAGTTCCGGCTGGGGTTGTTCGATGACCCTTACCGCGGGGACACGGTGGACGCGGGACGCGTGCACTCGCCGCGTCACCGGGAGCTGGCGCTGGAGGCCGCCTTGCAGTCTATCGTGTTGTTGAAGAACGACGGGACGCTCCCGCTGTCACGCTCCGCGCGTCGCGTGGCTGTCATCGGCCCGAATGCCGACGAGACGCGGTTGCTGGAGTGCCGTTACGGTCCGGCGAACCCGGCGTTGACGAGTGTATATAAAGGTGTGGCGGCGTTCCTGCCGGGCGCCGAGGTGATGTACGCGAAGGGGTGCGAGGTGATTGACGCGCATTTCCCGGAGAGCGAGATGTATGACGTGCCGCTGGACGAGACGGAACGACGGGCGATGGACGAGGCGGTGGAGACGGCGCGACGGGCGGAGGTGGTGGTACTGGTGCTCGGCGGGAACGAGCGGACGGTGGGGGAGAGCCGCTCCCGCACGACACTGGACTTGCCCGGGAGGCAGGATCAGCTGGCGCGGGAGGTGTGCGCGACGGGACGACCGGTGGTGCTGGTGTTGCTCGACGGTCGCGCCTCCTCGATCAACTGGGCGGCGCGGCACATGCCCGCGATCGTGCACGCGTGGTTTCCCGGCGAGGCGACGGGCGAGGCGGTGGCGCGCGTGCTTTTCGGGGCGTATCACCCCGGGGGGAAGCTGCCGGTGACGTTCCCCCGCTCGGTGGGACAGGTGCCGCTGGCTTTCCCCTTCAAGCCCGGCGCCGACTCGGAAGGGACGGTACGCGTGAATGGCGCGCTTTACCCTTTCGGGCACGGTTTGAGCTACACGACGTTCGAGTACTCCGGGCTTGCCCTGGAGTGGACGCGCGACGACACGCTGCGGCTGCGCTGCCGGGTGAGGAACGCGGGACGGGTCGCAGGGGACGAGGTGGTGCAGGTCTACGCGCGCGACGAGGTGAGTTCCGTGACGACGCACGAGCGATCGTTGCGCGGCTTTACCCGCGTGCATCTCGCCGCCGGCGAGGAGCGGGAGGTTTGTTTCTCGCTCCCCCCGCGCGCTTTCGGGCTGTGGGACGAGCGGGATCGTTTCGTCGTGGAGCCTGGCGCATTCACGCTGATGGTCGGCAGCTCCTCGACGGATATTCGCCTGACGGGGCAAATCACGATCGAGAAGGAACGGGTTATCGAGCCGTCGCGAGCGCCGGTGATTATCCCGTGATCGCGAGGCGATTCATCCGCCCGTGCACGCGAGCCGGCGGGAAAAAATGGCGTCCCGCGGGAAAAAAAACGGTATTTTATTTGGTGAGCTGGAAGATC
>JAIRKS010000098.1 GCA_031259905.1 Odoribacteraceae bacterium | reverse complement strand
TGGATCACGCAGCTTTCTGCCGACAACGCGCGTTTCCTCGAGCTGATGCAGGCGCGCTACAAGGAGTCCAAGAAACGCCACGCGTCGATGAAGAAGTTCCGCGCCGCCGTCGAGGTGACCCTGCAAGCGTTGCTCGACCGCGTGGAGGCCGCCGCCACGCTGCTCGGCCTCGACAGCAACCCGGATCTCGCCGCGTTCGTGGAGGAGTATAACATCGTGGCCGAGCGCTACAAGCATATTCTCGCGCAAGAGAAGGGTCACCGCGCGGCCAACGCCGGCAAGTTCCCCGACGACGAGGAATTCCCCGACGACGACGAGCCGCCCGTCGAGGAGCAGCAACAGTAAAGAGAGTTATTATCGTTTGTGCACCGTTTAGAGTGCCTCCATGTTTTATGTTTCACCGGGGAGCAGTACCGCGACGGGAAGCTCCCCGGTTTTTTCACGCGCGTACCTCTTGAATAATCATCGCGTGGCGTTTGCGGATACGAAAACAATCCCTACCTTTGCCGGGCAAACAAAAAAATGACAATCCTCACGGGGTACGACAAGAGGAACACGTTCCCACCCCACGGTTAAAACTTTAAAAGCGAAATTGAAAATGTATGCTATTGTAGAGATTGCGGGACAGCAATTCAAGGTGGAGAAAGACCGGAAAGTCTACGTCCACAGGCTTGACGCGGAAGAAGGCGCTCAGGTGGAGTTCAATAAGGTGTACCTCGTCGATAACGAGGGCGAGGTGAAAGTGGGTACTCCCACGGTGGAGGGCGCGTCGGTGTCCGCCCGGGTGCTCTCGCACCTGAAAGGCGACAAGGTGATCGTCTTCAAGAAAAAGAGGAGAAAAGGGTATGCCAAGAAAAGGGGACACCGTCAATACTTGACGCGTATCCAGATCGAGGCCATCAACGGGTAATATCATCGTGTAACTTCTAAAATTAAAACGATATGGCACACAAGAAAGGAGTCGGCAGCTCGAAGAACGGGCGCGAGTCGGAAAGCAAACGGTTAGGAGTGAAAATCTACGGCGGGCAGTTCGCCAAGGCGGGGAACATCATCGTCCGCCAGCGAGGCACCCGGCATAACCCCGGCGCGAACGTGGGAATGGGAAGGGATCATACCCTGTTCGCGCTGGTCGACGGGAACGTGCTCTTCACCAGGAAACGGGACGATAAGTCGTACGTCTCCATCGTGCAAACCGCCGGGGAGGTCACGCCGGCTGCCGCGGAAGAATAGTTAAACAAGAACAGGAAAACTCCCGGTCCACAGGTGATCGGGAGTTTTTTTTATCTTTACGCCCGCGAAAACAACATGTAACCCTTTAAAAACACAACGTATGCTCAACCTTAAATTCATTCAAGAGAATAAAGAGACGGTCATCCGTAAACTGGCCGTCAAGAACTTCGACGCGCGCGAGATCGTGGAAAAAATTACCCGCCTCGACGACGAGCGGAAAAACCTGCAACGGGAATCCGACGACAAGGCAGCCGAGATGAACGCCCTGTCGAAGCAAATCGGGGCGCTCGTGAAAGCGGGGAAAACGGGGGAGGCCGGGGAGATGAAGTCCCGTACCACCTTCCTGAAAGAGGCGATCGCCGCGCTGGGCGTCAAGCACGATAGCGCGCTGGAGGAGCTGAACCGCCTGATCATTCACCTCCCCAACCTGCCGGACGATAGCGTCCCCGCGGGGAAAGGCGCCGGCGATAACGAGATCGTGAGGGTGAGCGATAACGTCCCCCGGCACGAGGAGGGGCAAGTGCCGCACTGGGAACTGGCACGGAAACATGACCTGATCGATTTCGAGCTGGGCGTGAAGATCACCGGGGCGGGCTTCCCCGTCTACAAGGGGGCCGGGGCGCGGCTGCAACGTGCCTTGATCCATTTCTTCCTCGAGGAGAACACGCGGGCCGGGTACGAGGAGATCATGCCGCCGCTGGTGGTCAACGAGGAGTCGGGCTTCGGCACCGGGAACCTGCCCGACAAGGAGGGACAGATGTATTACGTGACGGAAGACAAGTTCTACCTGATCCCCACCGCGGAAGTGCCCGTCACGAACCTCTACCGGGATGTTATCCTCGACGCGGACGACCTGCCGGTGAAGAATACCGCCTATACCCCCTGCTTCCGACGGGAAGCCGGGTCGTACGGGAAGGACGTGCGCGGGTTGAATCGCCTGCACCAGTTCGACAAGGTGGAAATCGTGCAAGTCACCCGGCCGGAAGCGTCGCGCGAGGCCCTGGAAGAGATGGTGCGACACGTGGAAAGCCTCCTCGTCAAGCTCGAATTACCCTATCGCATCGTGAAACTCTGCGGGGGGGACATGAGCTTCACCTCCGCCATCACGTACGATTTCGAGGTGTTCTCCAAGGCGCAAGACCGCTGGCTGGAGGTTAGCTCCGTTTCTAACTTCGAGGAGTTCCAGGCGAACCGGCTGAAGTTGCGCTTCAAGAGCAAGGGCGACAAGAAGACGACCGTCGCGCACACGCTGAACGGGAGCGCGCTGGCCCTCCCGCGCGTCGTGGCGGCGCTGTTGGAGAATAACCAGACCGCCGACGGTATCCGCGTGCCGGGCGTCTTGCAAGCGTTCATGGGCACGAGCGTCATCAAGTAATGTTTATCGTGCATAATATCACGTTCCACGTGGACGAGCGTATCGAGAAGGAATGGGTGGCGACGATCGCGCGCGAGTATATCCCTCTCGTGAAACGTGCCGTCCCGTGTTCCCGCGCGCTCTTCACGCGGGTCAGGGTGGCGGGAGAGGATAGCCTCACCTTTTCCCTGCAACTCTTTCTCGACAATGACGAGGAGGGCCGGCGGCCCGTCGATGAACGCCTCGAGGAGAGCCTCGCCGCGCTCTCGCTACGGTTCCCCGGCGGTTTCCTGTACTTCCGTGCCACGCTGGAGGAGGTGGTTCATGAAACCTGATCGCGCGCCATCGGAAAAGTGGATCATGGGCATCGACCCGGGGAGCAATCTCATGGGGTATGCCATTATCCGGACGACGGGAAAGAGCGAGAAGCCGGAGCTGATCGTGTCGGGAGTCGTGGAGATGAAGAAGCTCGACGGGCCTTACCTCAAGTTGCAACGGGTGTTCCAGCGCACGCTCCAGGTGATCGATACCTACCACCCCGACGAGCTGGCCATCGAATCACAGTTTCACGGGAAAAACATCCAGTCCATGCTCAAGCTGGGACGCGCCCAGGGCGTGGCCATCGCCGCGGCCCTCCAGAGGGATATCGCCATCTTCGAGTACGCCCCGAGGAAGGTGAAGATGAGCATCACCGGCACGGGGAGCGCCTCCAAGGAGCAGATCGCCGTGTTGCTGGGTAAGTTCATGATGTTGCCCCCCACCCTCTCCTCACTCGACGAGACGGACGCTATCGCCATCGCTTTCTGCCACCACCTGCAACGGGAGTTACCCTCCACGGGCGATGCCGCGTGCAAGAACTGGAGCGATTTCGTCAAGCGAAACCCCGGTAAGCTGGTGTGATTCACGGACGACACGCGTGTTCTCTCGCAGGGCGTCGTTTTTTTTCCCCGCGTTCGCCGGGAGTGAAACTTTTTATTACCTTTGCCACGCAACTTCGGGGTGTAGCTCAGCCCGGTAGAGTACGCGTCTGGGGGGCGTGTGGTCGCAGGTTCAAATCCTGTCACCCCGACTACCGAAATATAAAGGGATTAGGCATCTGCCTGATCCCTTTTCTTGTTGGCGCGATGGCTGGAACGGGGAGGAGGGGTAGAACATGGCCGCATCGCCCACGTTAAGCCCGTACAACGAGGAACGGCGTGCGTGATGGTTAAAAACACATGACAGTATAATTTTATTTGCCGTTATCATCGCGTAGTGGTAATATATTTCTTACCTTTGTAGTGTCAAATAAATAATAAGGGGTGTGAAATCAAGGGAATTAAATAGGATAGCAATACGGGAAGGGTGGAAGCTTCTTTACCAGGATAGCACGAGCCACCGGGTTTACGTGAAAAACGGCAAGACAATAGTGATCCCGTACCACGGGGCGAAGGAGGTTCCGGTAGGGACGGCGAATAAAATTTTAAAGCAAATCAAGGGGGCCGAATAGTGCCCCCGTAAAAAACTTGAATTATGAAACAGATCAAAGCATGTTTAGAGGTCGGGAAAGACGGCTACGGGGTATCTTTCGAGGAGATTCCTAACGTGTTCGGTTTCGGGGAGACGGTAGACGAGGCGAAGGCAGACGCGAGAAACGCGATTGAAACGTTTATTGCCGCGTTAACCAGGTGCGGGCAACCGGTTCCGGAAGTTTTACAAGAGCCGTATGAACTTGTATTCGAGTTCGACGTGGAGGCGCTGCTAAAACATATTGACGGTATTGTTACGAAAACAGCCCTTGCCAAAGTGACGGGCATCAACGTGACGCAATTATGTCATTACAGTTCCGGGCTAAAGAAGCCGCGAAAGGAACAGCGGGAAAGAATAATTTCCGGGATACGCAAGCTGGGAAACGAGTTATTATCCGTATTTTAATTATTTATTTGACAAAAAATAATTCTTTACGGCTGCCCGCCCTTTACGGGGCGGGTCTTGGCATTTCCCATTCAGGGGGGATAATCTCAACGCGGAGATAAAGCGATAAATCAAGCGCGCAATAGTGATACACTATATCATCTCGATATTTAACCATTTATCGTGTACTTGGGGTACCCCCGAAACCGGTACCGTGCCGGTCACGAGGCTATCTACAAACTTACCCGGCAGGACACCCCGGGGAAACAAGCCCCGGTGAATCATCCCGCCTTCCCGCTGGAAAAGTCCGGGATTATACATACATTCGTCCCCGTAACGTTACGCGTAATTAAACGAGGAAACACCATGAAAGGCATCTTCCAATTCACGAAATTCAAGTTGATCGCCGGGCACGTGATCCTGCTCGCCGTGGCGGGGATGACGATCTGGTTCATCCAGCGACAAGTGCTGCTGCTCTCCGGGGAAGTGCCGGGGGAGAACGCGTCGCGTCGCAAGATCCTGCTCATTTCCCGCGCGCTCGCGCGGCTCAACGAGGCGGAAGTTCTCGGCGTCGCCATCCCGCGCGAGGGCGGCCAGGAGCAATTCGTGACCTACGCCCGGATGATCCGCGAGGTAAAAAGCGACATGGATAGCTTGCGTCTCGCCGCCTCCTCGCGGAGACAGGAGCGGCAGGTGGACGACGTGCAGGTTCTCCTCGACCGGAAGATCAGCAACATGAAGGCCCTCGTGGAGAGCAACCTCGGCCCGGCGCCCGCCGACTTCTACGCCCGCTCGTTGCACACGCTCGAGCGGATCAGGGACACGACGCCCGCGCGCCCGGACATCACGATGAGGCGCGAGGTTTCCGTTGATTCCGTGTACATCCCGTCGCGGCGGAAGGGTTTCTGGTCCTTTCTCCGGGCGCGGCCCTCTCCCACTTTGCAGGTGACCACCTCCGAGCGCGTCGTCATCGACACCCTCCCGGCGAGCAGGAGGGCGATACAGGACGCCGACACGGCCTTGCACGCGATACGTTCCGCGTGGGACGAGTACCAGCAGCAAGTCCGCCTGCACGAGGAGGAGATGCATCGCCGCGAGGTCACCGCGCTCCGTGACGGCCAGCGCCTTTCCGGGCAGATCAAGCGCGTGTTGAACGAGCTGGAGGAGGAGGAGATCCGGGGGACGCTCGCGCGGGTGGACGAGCGCGCGGGGATCACGCGAGGTCTCACGCGGGGGATCGCCACGATCGCCATCGTCGCGTGCGTCCTCGTGATTCTCCTCGTGACCCTCGTCTTGAACGACATCTCGCGCGGACAGCGGTACAGGAAGGCGCTCGAGGAGAGCAACCGGTACGCGCGGAAGTTGCTGGTGGGGAGGGAGAAGTTGATGCTGACGGTGACGCACGACATCAAGTCGCCGCTGAATTCCATTACCGGTTACGTCGAGTTGCTGGACAACACCCCGCTCGCCGAGCGCCAGCACTATTTCTTGAACAACATGAAGCAATCCGCCGGGCATATCCTGCAGCTCGTGAACAACTTGCTCGACTTTTCCCGCCTGGAATCCGGGAAGATGGTGGTCGATTCCGTCCGTTACATACCGGGAAGGCTGCTGGCGGGGGTGACGGAGAGTTTCCTGCCGCAGGCCGCGCGGAAGGGCTTGAGCCTGACGTGTAACGTGGACGCCGCCCTGGACCGGGAGTATACCGGCGACCCGATCAAGATGCGGCAGATCGTGACGAACCTCCTCTCGAACGCGATCAAGTACACGCGCGAGGGGGGCGTGCGGCTGGATGCCACGATCGACGCGCCGGGGATGATCCGCGTCGTCATCTCGGACACCGGCGACGGCATGACCGCGGAGGAGCAGCAGCTGGTGTTCGAGGAGTTTACCCGCCTCGACGCCTCGCGTAACGACGGCGCGGAGGGGTCGGGGCTGGGCCTGACGATCACCCGGAAGCTCGTCGAGTTGCTCGGTGGCACGATCCGCCTGGAGAGCGCCCGTGGCGAGGGGAGCGCGTTCACCGTCCTGCTTCCCGCCGGGGAGGT
>JAIRKS010000175.1 GCA_031259905.1 Odoribacteraceae bacterium | reverse complement strand
CCAGGAGAAAGGCCGCCGCAAGTCTTCCTCCACCAACAAGGACGACGAGGGCAACGAGGCGACCGACGAGTAATAGCAAAGAATATTGTTAGTTCATGCCGCGCGCGGTCCTAGCGCGCGGTGCACCGGGGAACGGTACCGCGAGGGAAATCTCCCCGGTTCTTTATTTTCCCGCGTGTGCCGGCTAATCATGTTGCCTGTAAAGGTCGACGCCAGGAACAAGGAGCGCGGACAACCGTCCGCCTCCTTTTTTTTGTCGCGCTCGCCGGCAGGGCCGCCGTCGCCGGGAGGATGACATGCCCGTGTTTCCCGCGTGTCATTTTTTTACTACATTTACGACGTGAAAATAATTAACCCATTCGAGTATGCATAGAGCCTTGGTATTGTTATTTCTCGCGTGCTGGACGGCCAGCCCGTGTAACGGGGAAAATAAGAACACCCGCAGAGAATACATACAGAAGTACAGCAAGATCGCCATCCGCGAGATGAAGCGGACGGGCGTCCCCGCCAGCGTGAAAATGGCCCAGGGAATCCTGGAATCCGGATCCGGCACGTCCACCCTCGCGCGGAAGGGAAACAACCATTTCGGGATCAAATGTCACGACAACTGGAACGGCGCCACGATCAAGAAGCACGACAACGAGCCCGACGAGTGCTTCCGGAAGTACAAGTCCGCCGAAGCGTCGTGGACCGACCACGGCAACTTCCTCGCCTCCCGGCAGCGCTACGCGGCCCTCTTCCGCCTGGAAAAGACGGACTACAAGGGATGGGCGCGCGGGTTGCAAGAAGCAGGATACGCTACACATCCCGCGTACGCCGAGCGGTTGATCCGCGTCATCGAGGAAGAACGCCTGCACGTGCTCGACAGGCAGGTGACGGGAGGACGCGACGAGAAACGTGCCTACCGCTCCAGGGACGCGCGCGTCAACTATCGCCAGCGCGTGACGAGGGTCAACGGCATCCCCTGTATCGTGGCGCGCGAGGGAGACTCGTTCGCCGCCATCGCCTCGTACTTTAATATCTCCACGAGAAAACTGCTCGGGTATAACGATAAGCGCGAGACCTCCATCCGTCCCGGCATGAACGTGTTCCTGAAGGCGAAGAAAAAGAAGGCCGACAAGGCCCACGCGGAACACCGCGTGAAGGAGGGCGAGAGCGCCTACTGGATCTCGCAAATGCACGGCGTGAAGTACCAGCGGGTGCTCGAGTACAATCGCCTGAACGCCGGCGAGCCGCTCGTGCCGGGCGAGACGATCTCCCTCAGGAAGTACAACAAACACGCGACAAGGCCATGAACACTACCGCTAATCGCTCGTTTCACCCGGTCGTGATGTTCGGGTTACTCGTCGGGGGGAGCTTCATCCTCTCCTCCATCCTCTTCGACCTGTCGGGAAAGAGCAACGTGCTGAACCCGCGGCTGAATAACGTGATCTCGTGCCTGAGCATCGTCGGCTGCTTCATGGGCATCAAGAAATACCGCGACGACCGCCTCGACGGCCTCATCTCCTACGGTCGCGCCTTCGGGGCGGGAATGAAGATCCTCCTCCTCGCCGCCGCGCTGTACTCCTTCTACACCTTCGCGCTCTTCTCGGGGACGCCGGAGCTGATGGAAGAGTACAAGAGCATCTCGAACATGATACTGAGAGAGGTGTACGGCGAAACCTCCTTCCACGAGGCAATGGCGGAGGTGCTGGACGAAACGTTAACGCCGGGGCTGGTCGCGTTCGGCGAGTTCTTCCGCGACATCCTCTACGGGATGTTCTTCCTGCTGGTCATCGCGGCCATCCTCCGGCGCGGGCTGCCGCCGCCCCCCGTGAACACGAACCCCACGGACCGAACAACATGAACATCTCCGTCATCATACCGCTCTACAACGAGGCAGAATCGCTGCCCGAACTGGTCGCGTGGATCACGCGCGTCATGGACGAACACCGGTACACGCGCGAGATCATCCTCGTCGACGACGGGAGCAACGATCGCTCGTGGGACGTCATCGAGAAACTCGCCGGCGGTAACCGCGACGTCCGCGGGATCAAGTTCCGCCGCAACTACGGCAAGTCCGCCGCCCTCCACCGCGGCTTCGAGGAGGCTACCGGCGACGTCGTTATCACGATGGACGCCGACCTGCAAGACTCCCCCGACGAGATACCCGCCCTCTACCGGATGATCACCGACGAACAGTACGACCTCGTCTCCGGGTGGAAGAAAAAACGCCACGACCCGCTCTCCAAAACCATCCCCACCAGACTCTTCAACGCCACGGCAAGACGGTTCTCCGGCCTGAAGTTACACGACTTTAATTGCGGGCTGAAGGCGTACAGGAACGTCGTGGTGAAGAACATCGAGGTCTACGGGGAGATGCACCGCTACATCCCCATCCTCGTCAAGCAGGCCGGCTTCACGCGCATCGGCGAACTGGCCGTCGCGCACCAGGCGCGCAAGTACGGCGCCAGCAAGTTCGGGCTAAACCGCTTTATCAACGGCTTCCTCGACCTGCTCACCGTCACCTTCATTACCCGCTTCTCGAAGAAACCGATGCACCTCTTCGGCGCTATCGGCACGCTCCTCTTCACCGCCGGCTTCTGCTCCGCCGCGTGGATCGGCGTGGAGAAGTGGATCGCCGTGATCCACGACGTCAAGGCGCCGCTGGTGGCCAGTAACCCTTACTTCTATATCGCGCTTGCCTGCATGATCCTCGGGACGCAGCTTTTCCTCGCCGGGTTCATCGCCGAGCTGATCTCGCGCGACGCGCACGACCGGAATCATTATCACATCGATAAAACAACATGAATCTTTAACCCCTAACACGAAACACAATGGTAGAAAAACTCCAAAAAACACTGCGCGAATCGGCAACCGCCCGCTGGGCAGCGCTCGCCGTGGTAGCGTTCACGATGCTGTGTGGCTATTTTCTCACTGACGTGATGGCCCCGTTGAAACCCTTGCTCGAAAAGGAGCTGCTCTGGAGCAGCACGGAGTACGGGGTGTTTACCAGCGCTTACGGCTGGTTTAACGTCTTCCTCCTCATGCTCATCATCGGCGGGATCATCCTCGACAAGATGGGCGTTCGCTTCACCGGGCTGATGTCCTGCATCCTCATGGTCGGCGGCGTGGCCATCAAGTACTACGCCATCACGACCGTGTTCCCCGAAGGGAGCACCATCCTGGGACTGAAAACGCAAGTCGCCCTCGCCGCCCTCGGCTACGCGATCTTCGGCGTGGGAATCGAGATTACTGGCATCACCGTGTCGAAGATCATCGTCAAATGGTTCAAGGGAAAGGAACTCGCACTGGCAATGGGACTCGAAATGGCTACCGCCCGCATCGGGACGGGACTCGCCATGATCATCACCCTGCCCGTCGCCGACGCGTTCAAGTTCTCCGTCCCCGTGCTGATCGCCTTGATCCTCCTGTGCATCGGCACGATCGCGTTCATCGTCTACTGCGTCATGGACCGCAAGCTGGAGAAATCGCTCCCCGCGGACGCCAAGAAAGAAGAACCTTTCCGCTTCGCCGATATCCTCTTTATCATCCGGAACAAGGGATTCTGGCTTATCGCGTTCCTCTGCGTCCTCTTCTATTCCGCCGTCTTCCCGTTCCTGAAATACGCCACGGACTTGATGATCCACAAGTACGGGATCGATCCCGTGTTCGCCGGCATCATCCCGGGATTACTCCCCTTCGGCACGATCATCCTTACCCCGCTCTTCGGTAACCTTTACGACCGCAAGGGAAAAGGAGCGTCCATCATGATCCTCGGCGCTTGCATGCTCCTCGGGATACATCTCCTCTTCGCGCTGCCGCTGCTCGATCACTGGTTGATCGCTACCGTCATCATGATTATCCTTGGGGTGGCCTTCTCTCTCGTGCCCTCGGCCATGTGGCCGTCCGTGCCGAAGATCATCCCGGAGAGACAACTCGGTACCGCCTACTCGCTTATCTTCTGGGTGCAAAACTGGGGACTCATGGGCGTGCCGCTACTGATCGGGTGGGTACTCGACAAGTACTGTATCACGGGCGTCGAGGAGGTGCTCAAGGACGGTGTCCTGAACAAGGTCACTCACTATGACTATACCCTACCGATGCTCATCTTCGCGGTATTCGGGTTACTGGCCATCATCGTGTCGCTTCTCCTGAAAGCCGAGGACAAGGAAAAAGGATACGGCCTCGAACTGCCGAATATCAAGCAGGAACTGCCGAACATCAAGCAGAAGAAAGACCGTCTCGAACGACCGAAGATCAAGCAATAAATACCCGCTCCGGGAAAAACAGAATCCCTGACGGGAGGCATCCCGTCAGGGATTCTTGACGCCCGGACGCGAAAAAAAAACATCCACGTGATACAATACACCAGGCATATCCTCGACAACGGGCTGACTCTCGTCTGCAACACGGACAGCAGCACGCCCTTCGTCTCCGTCAACGTCCTCTACAAGGTGGGGGCGCGGGACGAACAGCCCCACCGCACCGGCCTCGCCCATCTCCTCGAGCACCTCATGTTCGGCGGGTCTCGTCACGTCGACGACTTCGATGCCCGCGTCCAGCAGGCCGGGGGAGAAAGTAACGCGTTTACAAATAACGATTACACCAACTATTACATTATCCTCCCGGCCGCCAACATTGAAACCGCCCTCTGGCTCGAATCCGACCGGATGCTGAAACCAAAACTCA
This sequence comes from Odoribacteraceae bacterium, assembly GCA_031259905.1. Taxonomy (GTDB): domain Bacteria; phylum Bacteroidota; class Bacteroidia; order Bacteroidales; family Marinifilaceae; genus JAIRKS01. The sequence continues at coordinate 6,943 of JAIRKS010000175.1, read as the reverse complement.
CCCGCCACTCGCTCGAAATACAAAAACACGTCGTCGTCGAGGAGTTCAAACAACATTACCTCAACCGGCCCTACGGCGACCTCTGGTTGCAATTGCGACCACTCGCCTACAAAACACACCCCTACCGATGGAACACGATCGGGGTCGAACCGGCGCACGTCGAACACGCTACCCTCGACGAGGTGAGAACATTCGCCCGCGCCCACTACGCTCCCGATAACGCCATCGTCGCCATCAGCGGGAACGTCACCGCCTCCCGCGCGCTCGAACTCGTCAAACACTGGTTCGGGGACATCCCTCCCGCGAACACGCCGGGAAAAAAATACCCCGAAGAACCCGAACAACAAGAACCAAGACGCCTCGAAAGCACCGACCATCCCATCCCCGTCCCCTCCGACATGATCTGCATCGCCTTTCACGTGGGAGGACGCGTCTCCGGTAACTTCTACGCCTGCGACATCCTCTCGGACATCCTCGCCAACGGGGAGTCCTCGCGGCTACACGCGAACCTCGTCAAGGATCGCCCCCTCTTCTCCGAGATCGACGCTTACCTCACCGCGGACGTTGATCCCGGCCTCTTCATCCTCCAGGGGAAACCGGCAAAGGGAATCACCGTCGAAAAAGCCGAAAAAGCCATCATCGACGAAATACAACAACTCGCCGGGGAAGGCATCACCGAACGAGAACTACAAAAGATCCGCAACAAGATCGACCTTCGCCTCGCCTGCAGCGAGATCAGCTACCAGTCGAAAGCCTTCCACCTCGCCCTCTTCGAATACCTCGGCGACGTCGACCTCGTCAACAGCGAACGCGCCAGGTACGAGCCGTTCACCACCGGAGACATCAAAGACATCGCCAGGAAAATCTTCCTCCCCGCCAACAGCTCCACGCTCGTCTATCACTCGTCACCGACCCCATGAAAATCAACAGACACTCCCCACCCGCCCTGCACCCGCCGGGCACCCCGACACTCATCCCCCACCGCGACACCCGCCTCGGGAACGGCATGAACGTGACATGCCTGCACGATCCCCTGCAAGAAACCTGCAAGATTGATCTCGTCCTCCCCCACGGCATTTATCACCAGCCTCGCCCGCTCCTCGCCTCCACGACGATTAACCTCCTGAACGAGGGCACCGGTACCCTCACGGCAGCAGAAATCGCCGAATTCTTCGACTTCCACGGCGCGTCCATCGAGCTACATACCGGTATGCACCACTCCACCATCTCCATCCTCTCCCTCCGCGAACACGCCGGGAAGATGATCGAAATGCTCGCGACCATGATACTCGAAAGCGCCTTCCCGCGGAGAGAAATGGAAATATTCACCCGGAATAAAAAGCAACAACACGAGGACAACATGGGAAAAACATCCTACCTCGCCCAACGCGCCTTCTCCCGGTTACTCCACGGGGAACAACACCCCTACGCCAACCACTTCACCGGCGAAGACTTCGACCGCGTCACCACCGCCGGGATCCGCGAGTTCTACCGCGCGCGACTATCCGCCACCGCCACGCGCGTCATCCTCTCGGGAAACGTCGACGAGGCGGCCCTGCTACCCGTCGTCGAACGCGCCTTCTCCTCCCTCCCGCCGCTTCCCCTCGCCCCCGACGAGGAGATACCCCCCTCCCCCGCCTCCCCCGGCATCTACCGGGTGGATAAACCGAAAGCCGTGCAGGCGAGCATCCGCGTGGGAAAAGAAGGAGCGCGGCTGCACGAGGAAGACTACATCCCCTTTCTCCTCCTGAACACCGTCCTGGGCGGCTACTTCGGCTCCAGGCTCATGTCGAACATCCGCGAGGAAAAGGGATACACCTACGGCATCCACTCCGCCAACGTGAACCTCGAACGGGGCGCCTACTGGATGATCTCCACCGAGGTCAACGCCGGGCAAGCCAACGCGACCGTCGACGAGATTCGAAAAGAAATCACCCGCCTGCAGGAAAAAACCATCCCGGACGATGAACTGCGCCTCGTCAAGAGCTACTACCACGGGGAGATCCTCCGCGAACTTGACGGCGTGTACGCGCAAGCCGGCACCTTAAGATACTACCTGGAGTACGGCCTCGACCTCTCGTTCTACCTCCGCGCCCTGGAAAGCGTCAAGGCGTGCACCCCCGCCCGGCTCCTGGAAATCGCCAGGGAACGCCTCCCCCTCGACAAGATGATCTTCGTCATCGCCGGCGGCGAACAATAACCCCGCCTTACCGGCATCCGTCGCGTCAAGCGCGCGGACAGATCCCTCGCGACAAGAGATGATCCGGAAACACCGGGCCGTCTCCTGTCGCCCCGGCATTCCCGTGTCAACCCGGCGCGGGAACAGGCAGGGGGGGGAGACAAAAGAAGAAAACCATTTCGCGGGACACACCCCTACCATTTTCATGGTATATCTCGTTTAAATGATGTAAAACATGAAAAACACCCCCGTAAAAATTTGCACGGACAGCGAAAAACAACATACATTCGCGGTGTCACCCCCCTACATTCACGGGTGGCATCAAAAACCCGGACATGTTATGAAGAAAATCGAGGCTATCATTCGCAAATCAAAATTCATGGAAGTACGCGCGGCCCTTCACGAGGCCGAGATCGACTTCCTGTCGTGGTGGGACGTCAAGGGACAGGGCGACGCCCGGCAAGGTTTAATCTTCAGGGGCATCGCGTACGACGTGAACGCCATCGACCGCGTCTACATCTCCTTCGTGGCACGCGAGGTAAACGTCGAGCGCTCCATCGAGGCCATCCGTCGCGCGGCGTACACGGGAGAGAGCGGCGACGGGAGGATCTTCGTCTCCCCCATCGAGCAATCAGTAAGAATACGCACGGGAGACCGCGGGGAAGACTCTTTATACAACAAAGATGAACAAGACAGCTAAACACGCCGCGATCGTCGCGCTGACGCTCCTCCCCCTCATCGCCGCCGGGGAAAACGCCGGGGAAAACGCCGGGACGGTCGCGGACAGCGGGAACACGGCGTGGATGATCGTCGCGACGGTGCTGGTCATGATGATGACCATACCGGGGTTAGCCTTCTTCTACGGCGGGCTAGTTCGCCAGAAAAACGTCTTGAGCATCATGATGCAATGCCTCGTCATCACGGCGTTGATCACCGTCGAGTGGATCGTGATCGGGTACAGCTGGGTATTCGGCGACGGCTTCATGGACGGCAACGCGGCGGGCGAGTTCATCGGTGGCTTCGACAAGCTCTTCCTGCGCGGCGTCACGCTAGAGACGCTCACCGCCGGCGGGATACCGGAGATCCTCTTCGTGCTTTTCCAGTGCATGTTCGCCGTGATCACGCCCGCGTTAATCATCGGCGCGTTCGCCGAGCGCGTTCACTTCCCCGGCTTCCTACTTTTCACGCTCGCGTGGGCGTTACTCGTGTACAACCCCGTCGCGCACTGGGTCTGGGGCAACGGCTGGATGCAACGCCTTGGAGTCATCGACTTCGCCGGCGGCACGGTCGTGCACGTCAACGCCGGCGTCTCGGCGCTCGTCATGGCCCTCCTGCTTGGCCGCCGTGAAACATACCGCGACGGCCAGCCGGTATCCCCGCACAACATCCCGTTCGTCGTCCTGGGCACGTCCCTCCTGTGGTTGGGATGGTTCGGCTTCAACGCGGGGAGCGGGCTGGCGGCCGACGGGTTGGCGGCGAACGCCTTCCTCGTCACCCACCTGGCGACCTCCGTCGCGGTGCTAACGTGGCTGACCCTCGATCGCGTCGTGAGCAAGAAACCGACGGTCGTCGGCGCCTGCACGGGCGCCGTGGCGGGGCTCGTGGCGATCACGCCGGGAGCGGGAAGCATCGACGCCACCGGCGCGCTCTTCACCGGCATACTCTCCGCGGCGGTATGCTACCTCTTCGTCGCGATACTAAAGCCGCGCTTCCGTTACGACGACGCCCTCGACGCCTTCGGCGTGCACGGCGTGGGCGGCTTCGCCGGGGCGCTCGCCGCGGGAATCTTCGCCACGCGCCTCGTGACGGGAGCCGGCGGGCAACAGGGCGCCTTGCACGGCGACTGGGGACAGCTGGGAATCCAGCTAACGGTAAACATCGCCGCCGCCTGCTTTAGCGCGGGCATGACGTACATTCTATTCAAAGTTGTTGATAAGGTTATAGGGTTGAGAACCACCAGGGAGAGCGAGGCCACCGGTCTCGACATCTCCCAACACGGTGAAATCGCGTACGGAGAGAACGAGTAGTAACCGCGCGCGATAAACGGGAAAGGGCGTCGAGATGACGCCTTTTCTTTTTCCCGTCGCCGTGCCCCGCGCCCGCGTCACCCTCGCGGAAAATACTACCTTCGCGACAGGAAACGAAAACAAGCAAGCCATGATTAAGATACTGGTCATAGACGACGAGAAAAGCATCCGCTCCTCCATGAAAGATATCCTCGAATACGAGGGCCACGAGGTCGTCGTGGCGGCAAACGGCGACGAGGGACTCGCCCTCGTCAAGAGTCAACACCCCGACATCATCTTCTGCGACATTAAAATGCCCGGTACAGAGGGCATCGAAGTACTCGAGCGGGTAAAAGAACTATCGCCAGCCACCCCCGTCATCATGATCAGCGGACACGGAACCATCGAGACCGCCATCGACGCCATACGCAAGGGCGCGTACGACTTCATGGAGAAACCCTTCGACCTCAACCGGCTACTGATCGCCGTCCGCAACGCCACCGACAAGCAACGCCTCCTCGAGGAGACCCGCGTCCTCCGCGACAAGGTCAACAAGCGCCACGAGATGATCGGCAACTCCCCCGCCCTGCAGCGCGTCCGCGACCTCATCGACAAAGTAGCCGGCACCGACGCCCGCGTCCTCGTCACCGGCCCCAGCGGCTCCGGCAAAGAACTCGTCGCCCGCCGCCTCCACGCGCTCAGCCACCGCGCCACCAACAACCTCGTCGAGGTCAACTGCGCCGCCATACCGCCCGAGCTCATCGAAAGCGAACTCTTCGGCCACGAGAAAGGCGCCTTCACCTCCGCCATACGCCAGAAAAAAGGAAAATTCGAACTCGCCCACGGCGGCACACTCTTCCTCGACGAAATAGGCGACATGAGCGCCGGCGCCCAGGCAAAAGTCCTCCGCGCCCTCCAGGAACAAACCATCACCCGCGTCGGCGGAGACACCGACATCCGCGTCGACACCCGCGTCATCGCCGCCACAAACAAAAACCTCAAAAAAGAAATCGCCGCCGGCAACTTCCGCGAAGACCTATACCACCGCCTCGGCGTCATCATCATAGACGTACCCCCCTTGCGCGAACGCCTCGACGACATCGAGCCACTCGCGCGCCACTTCCTCGCCGCCATCTGCGACGACATGGGCATCGCCACACGCGACATCACCCCCGAAGCCATCCGCGAACTACAATCCGGAGAGTGGACCGGCAACATACGCGAACTACGCAACGTCATCGAGCGACTCGTCATCCTCGGCGGCAACCCCATCACCGGCGGCGACGCGCGCCTCTACCGATAACCCCGCCACATGGGAAAAGAAAACAAACTACACGTCATCCTGCTCGGTAGGCGGAACAACGGCAAAAGCGCGCTACTCAACGCGCTCACGGGCCAACAAACCTCCATCGTCTCCGACACCCCCGGCACCACCACCGACCCCGTCCGCCGCGGCCACGAGATCCCGGGATTAGCCCCCGTCACCTTCATCGACACCGCCGGCATCGACGACCACAGCCCCCTCGGCAAGAAACGCGCCGCCGCCACCGCCCGCGCCATCGAAGAAGCAGACATCGCCATCATCGTCATCACCGCCAACCGCTTCGACACCGTCGAGCAAACCCTCGCGCGCACCCTCGACGAGCGCGACATCCCCTACCTCGTCGTCCACAACAAACGCGACCAGCAGCCCCTCCTCCCCGCCACCCGCGAGCGCCTCGCCGCCGCCCGCGACATCCCCGTCATCGACTACTCCGCCACGCTCGACACCGACACCACACCCCTCCTCGACGCCATCACCGCCACCGCCCGCCGCGTCATCCCCACGCCAGCCCCCCTCGCCGCGGACCTCCTCGCCCCCGGCGAACACGCGCTCCTCGTCATCCCCGTCGACACCGAGGCACCCACCGGGCGCCTCATCCTCCCCCAGGTACAACTCGCCCGCGACCTACTCGACCATCACTGCATCGTCACCCTCGCCCGCCCCGGGGAACTGCACGCCATCCCCTGGCACGCCGACCACGCCCCGCGCCTCGTCATCACCGACAGCCAGGCATTCGCCCGCGTCGCCGCCATCGTGCCGCCCGACATATCCCTCACCAGCTTCAGCATCATCCTTGCCCGCCACAAGGGGCCCTTCGACGACTACCTCCGCGGCACCCCCGCCATCGACAAACTCCGCGACAACCACCGCGTCCTCGTCATCGAAGCCTGCTCCCACCACGTCACCCGCGACGACATCGCCCGCCACAAGCTACCCGCCTGGATACGACGCCGCGCCGGACAAAACGTACACTTCGACTTCGTCGCCGGAAGAGATCCCCTCCCCCGCCCCGTCACCGACTACGCCCTCGTCATACACTGCGGCGGATGCATGGCCACGCCGCGCCAAATCCACAACCGCCTCCTCCCAGCCACCCGCGCCGGCGTCCCCGTCACCAACCTCGGCATGGCCATCGCCTACCTCAACGGCATCTTCGACCGCGTCACCCGACCCCTCGTCAAGAACCCCAACACCGCCGGCGGGCAATAACACGCCCCCGCGACCTCCCCACACCTCGACACCTCCCGCCACCGCGCCCCCGCGCCCCAACCGCGCGCCCGCGTACCGGTAGCCTCGCCGCCCGTCGCGACGCGCCGCGGCATCACCTCCCGCCCCGCGGCCCTCGCCGGCGAGCGCCACGAAAAAAAAGGAGGCGGACGATAGCCCGCGCTCCTTCTTCCTCGTGTCGACGAGAGAATTACTTCTCACGCGTTG
>JAIRKS010000091.1 GCA_031259905.1 Odoribacteraceae bacterium | reverse complement strand
CGCGCCCGCGACGTGATCCAGGATAAGGTAGATCTCTCCCGACACGAGAAGTACATGATCACGATCGAAGGCTCCGAGTTACCGCGTGGCGGCGGCGGCGCCCGTTGCATGACGATGCCCGTGAACCGTGATCCCGTGGAATGGTAATTTTTCCGCTCTTCTACGGCTAAAATCCCGCGCGCGTGCCCGTCTTTTGGGTGGAATGGAAATAATAGTAAATCCCCCGGTACAGGTTGCCGGGGGATTTACTCGTGATATGGTCGTGTCTTTTTTAATCGCGACGTGACCGGTAGCGCCCGATTCACGCTCCGTGAGAAACGGAAGGTGATACTTTCCCCGCGAGGTGCTCCAGGATTCCCTCCGCGACATCCTCCAGCATGTCCACGACCAGCTCGAAGCCGGACGAGCCGCCGAAATAAGGATCAGGTACTCCCGCGTGGCCGGGGTGACAACGGCAAAAGGCCGTCGCGCGATGAACCTTCTCCCGGTCGCGCTCCGAGTTTGCCATGCTATACAGGTCGCGGACATTCTGCTCGTCCATCCCGATAACCATGTCAAAGGCGTCGAAGTCCGTGTCGGGATCAAACTGCCTGGCGCGGCTATCGACCGTGTACCCGCGCGACGCGCCGTGACGACGTGCCCGCTCGTCGGGTAACTCGCCGACGTGCCAACCGCCGGTGCCCGCCGAGTCGACGAGGATCGTTCCCGACAACCCGCGCTCCTCCAGGCGACGTTTCATGATCGCCTCCGCCAGGGGGGAACGGCAAATGTTCCCCAGGCAAACGAACAGTATCCTTGTCTTGTCCATCAGCTAATCGAGTAACGAACCCACGAACGCCTCCCGGTCGAAGGGGCGCAAATCTTCCATCTTCTCGCCGATCCCGATGTACTTCACGGGGATCTTGAACTGGTCGGAGATACCGATCACGACGCCTCCCTTTGCCGTCCCGTCCAGCTTGGTAATCGCCAACGCGTTCACCTCCGTCGCCAGGGAAAACTGCCTGGCCTGCTCGTAGGCGTTTTGCCCGGTAGAGCCGTCCAGCACGAGCAGCACCTCGTGCGGCGCGCCAGGGATCACCTTTTGCATCACCCGCTTGATCTTCGTCAGCTCGTTCATCAGGTTCACCTTGTTATGCAATCGCCCGGCGGTATCAATGATCGCGATCCCCGTCCCGTCGGCCTTGGCCTTGCACAACGTGTCGTAGGCCACCGACGCGGGATCGGCCCCCGTGCCTTGCTTCACGACGGGCACGTCGACCCGCTCCGCCCACGCGACAAGTTGCTCCACGGCAGCCGCGCGGAACGTGTCCGCCGCGCCGAGCACCACCGTGTTCCCCGCCTCCTTGAACTTGTAGGCCAGCTTGCCGATCGTGGTCGTTTTCCCGACGCCGTTCACCCCCACGACCATGATCACGCGCGTGTCCCCTTCCCGCGGCGCGAAGGTCTCCCCGTCGCCGGACGCGTTCTCTTCCAGGAGGGCGACGATCTCCTCTTTCAATATCTTGTTCAGCTCTGCCGTTCCCACGTACTTGTCGCGTTCCACGCGTTGTTCCAGCCGCCGGATGATCCGTAGCGTCGTCTCGACCCCGACGTCCGACGAGAGTAGGACTTCCTCGAGGTTATCCAGCACCTCGTCGTCGACCTTGGATTTTCCCACGATCGCGCGCGAGAGCTTCTGGAAAACGCTTTCCCGCGTCTTCTCCAGCCCCTTGTCGACGCCCGCGTCTTTCTTCCCGTTAAATAAACCGAATAATGCCATGTCTTTAAATTTAAGTGCACGAAGGTAAAGAAAAAACGGGACGCGGCAAGGTCGCCAGGACTACACCTCAGGGCAAACGCGCCTTGACGCGACAATGTCTGCGGCCGACAGAGCTTTGTCTAGCGTAGACAAAGCAATGCCGGCAGTTAATCGCGTGGCGGCGGGTAGCGGTTATTTCTTGAAAAATCCCGGCAACATGAAGGCGCGTTAGCCCTGGATTACACCTTATATATAGTGTCGACGGTATCCCCGGTCGCGTCGGCGGTAATCCCGGCGCCCTGATTTTCGTGTTGTCTCGTTGCTACATTCACGGGAAAGCCTTACTTTTGCTCGCGTGAAAATCGTGGAAAGATTTGGCTGATTGCAACCACGGGTAAAAAAGTGCTAAAACGCGATACTCCCCTCTTCCCGTTTTCCGTGCATCACATGTTTCACCTTGAAGCGCCACCGTTTGGCCTTCTCATAAAAGAACGACAATGGGTTATTTATTTACATCAGAATCCGTGTCCGCGGGTCACCCGGACAAGATCGCCGACCAGATCTCGGACGCCGTCCTGGACAACATCATCGCGTACGATCCGGACGCGAAAGTGGCCTGCGAGACGCTCGTCACCACCGGCCAGACCATCATCGCCGGCGAGATCAGGACCAACACCTACGTGGACGTGCAGCAGATCGCGCGGGAGATGATCAACCGCATCGGCTACACGAAGAGCGACTACATGTTCGACGGCAACAGTTGCGGCGTGCTATCCGCCATCCACGAGCAATCGCCGGACATCCACCGGGGGGTCGTCCGCGAAGACCCTATGGAGCAGGGCGCCGGCGACCAGGGGATCATCTTCGGGTACGCCTGCGACGAGACCGACAATTTCATGCCGCTCACCCTCGAGCTGGCGCACCTGATGCTCCGCGAGCTGGCCGCCATACGCGAGGAAAAGCAAGTGATGACTTACCTCCGTCCCGACTCCAAGTCGCAGGTCACCGTCGAGTACGGCGACGACAACCGTCCCACCCGCGTCCACACGGTCGTCATCTCCACGCAGCACGACGAGTTCATCCTCCCCGCGGGAGGAGACGCCAGCGCGGCAGAACGCGAGATGCTCGAGCAAATCCGACGCGACGTCCTCCGCCACCTCCTTCCGCGCGTGAAGGAGCGCCTCCCGGAACGCCTCCGCGCGCTCTTCGACGACCGACTGATCCTCCACGTCAACCCCACCGGGAAGTTCGTCATCGGCGGGCCTCACGGCGATACCGGTCTCACCGGCCGTAAGATCATCGTCGACACCTACGGCGGCAAGGGCGCGCACGGCGGCGGGGCGTTCTCCGGCAAAGACCCCTCGAAAGTCGACCGTTCCGCCGCCTACGCCGCCCGGCACATCGCCAAGAACATGGTCGCCGCCGGGATCGCCGCCGAGATCCTGATACAAGTGTCCTACGCCATCGGCATCGCCCGCCCGCTCGGACTATTCGTCAACACGTTCGGCACGGCGCGCGTCCCGCTCGACGACGGGCAGATCGCCAGTAAAATCGCCGGCATCTTCGACCTGCGCCCGCGCGCCATCGAGGAACGCCTGAAGCTGCGCCACCCGATTTACCTCGAGACCGCCAGCTACGGGCACGTCGGGCGTGTCCCGCGCGTCGTCAGGAAACGCTTCGAGGCGGGCAACCGGCCGGCCATCGAGGTCGAGGTGGAACTGTTCACGTGGGAAAAGCTGGATCACGTCGACGTGCTCCGTCGCGCCTTCCTCTAACGTTGTCCCGTCGTCGTCATGAATGCCCTTCTTCTCTTCTTCCTCCTGCTCTTCCCCGGGGTCATCCCGCGCGTCGTCGCCCAGGCGCTCGTCGACGGGCAGCAGGCCCCCGCGTTCGAGGTCACGCTGCTCGACGACTCCATCGCGCGTTCCTCGGACATCGACGGCGAGGTCGTCTTCCTCGCGCTCCTGCGGACGACGCTCCCCTCTCAACCGAAGATCGCCTGCGCGCAATCCATCGGCCTGCTGAACCTCATCGATAAGGAGATCCTCGCCCGCTTCCCGGGGGAGGAAGACCTCGTGGTGCTCCCCGTCTTCACGCGACGGGCGGGCAAGCAGGAGATCATCCGCTTGCGCGACAAGTACCGCCTCGCCTTCCCGATCGGCCTCGACCGCGGCGGGAAGGTCTTCTCGCGTTTCGCCGGCGACGACGAGATACACCTCTTCGTGATCGACCGGCAGGGGAAGATCGCGGAAGTCCCCTACACCCGCGCGTTCACGAACGAGGAACGCGCCCGCTACAAGTCCTCTACCGGCAAGAACCTCCCACCCTCGCGCCTCAGCCTCGAGGAGGCGGCCCGCGTGATCGAGGACGCGCTGGCCGTCGTCCCCTCCGGCGGCATCGACTTCCGCCCGCTGACGTTCGCCGAAGCGCTCGCGCTGGCCAGGAAGGAGAACAAGCGCGTCCTGGTGAACTGTTACGTCCCGTGGTACGCCCCCTGCCAGTACCTGCTGAAGCGCGTCTTCACCCGCCGCGTGGCGGGGGAGTACTGTAACGCGCGCTTCGTCTGCGTGAAATTCGACATGGAGGAGCGCGAGGGCGCGCGCCTGCAGAAACGATTCGACCTCTCCCTGACGGAGCCGACCACGCTACTCCTCGAGCCGGACGGGACGGTGCTCTACCGGCATACCGGCAGCGCGCCCGTCGCCGAGTGGCTCGCGGGGATAGCGGGAAGCGTCAACGAGTGACGATGACCGCCTCCTCCAGGTGATCACCTGGAAGTCTAAAATGTTTTACCGGAAATTTAAGATGCAGTAAAGCGCCCCGGCAAGCCAGGGCGCGCCGCCCCCGTTACGTTCACTCCCCGCGGGATGCCCGCGTCCCGGGAGAGCGGCGGGCGGGGAAGATCACCCGCCCGTTCAGGCGGCAGGTTACTTGTAAATCTTGACGGGCAACTCCCCCCGGTGCACCATGAGGATGTTCGTGGCGAGCGCGCGCATCTCGTCCTCCCCCGGGTAGACGGCGAACGGGGCGATGAACGAGACCATCTCGCGCACGCTCCCGACGAGATACGGGTCGTGCGCAATCCCTCCCGTGACGAGGATCGCGTCGACCTTCCCCCGCAGCACGGCGGCCATCTCTCCGATGGCTTTCCCGATCTGGTAAGCCATAGCGTCCCGCACGAGCTTGTAGCGGGGATCGTCGAGCGCCTTTTGCTCCACCACGCGCGCGTCGTTCGTGCCGAGGTGCGCGACCAGTCCTCCTTCTCCCGTGACGAGGCGTCTCATCTCCTCCCGCGTTTTCGTTCCGCTAAAGCAGAGATCCACCAGTTGCCCGGCGGGCAGCGTCCCGGAGCGTTCCGGGGAGAAAGGCCCCTCGCCGTCGAGCGCGTTATTGACGTCGATGACGCGTCCCTCGCGGTGTGCCGCCACGGAGATCCCCCCGCCGAGGTGCGCGACGACGAGATTCATATCCTCGTACTTTTTCCCCGTCATCCGCGCGTGGAGGCGGGCGATGGCTTTTTGGTTCAAGGCATGGAAGATGGAGACGCGCCGGAAGGACGGGTGGCCGGAGACGCGCGCCACCTCCTCCATCTCGTCGACGACGACGGGGTCGGTGATGTACGCTTTCACGTTGCCGGGCAGCGAGCAGGCGATGTCGTGCGCGATGAGTCCGCCCAGGTTAGAGGCGTGCTCTCCCATGAGCGGGTGGCGCAAGTCGGCGAGCAACGCCTCGTTGACCTCGTACACGCCGGACTCTACCGGCTTCACCAGCCCGCCGCGGCCGACGATAGCGTCGAGCGCGCGGGTGTCCTGACCGGCCGCGGCCAGCTCGGAGAGGATGACGTTCTCCCGGAAGGAGAATTGCGAGGCGATCGTCGCGAACGCGGCGAGTTGCTCGGCGGGGTGCTTGATGTTTTTGATAAACGTCTCTTCCTCCCCGTCGTAGACGGCGATTTTCGTGGAAGTAGAGCCGGGATTAATGGCAAGAATTCTTAGTGACATGTGATTTGTTTTCACGGGTAAATAATTATTTGATTGTTTTCGTGCCGCGAAATTTACAAATTGTCACCGGATATCCAAGAAATCCTTCAGATTTCTCGTTCGCGGGCGGCGGGCGACGACTCTCCCGCCAGGAATTCTCTCGCGCGGTGGGCGTCTCGCTGCAGCGGGTCGAGGAGGTCGCGCTCCGGCCACTCCTCCACGCGATCGATGGCGCGCGTCACCACGTGGTCGATCGTGTACGGGAAGCGCGCCCCCGCCCACGTGCTCGTGTTGGTGACGAACACCCAGCAGACCCCGTCGCCCTGTCGCTTCATCATGGCGCTCGTGCCGGCGAGCGTCCCGGTGCGCCACCACTCCCCGTCCTCCCCGGCGCGCGTCCACCCGATGGGCAGCGCGTTCGCCCGGCAGCGTGTCATGCTCTCGACGCTTTCCGGCGAGAGCACGTCCGGCGACGACGGGTCGCCGTCGATGGCCAGCAGCAGCCGCGCCAGTTCCGTCGGGGAGGCCACCCATCCGCCGGCGCCGAGCAGCTCCTCGATATTATTCCCGCCGTCGCTCCTGTACACCTGTCGTTCCTCGCCCGTGCACGCCGGCACTTTCCCGGCGTTCTCCGGCTCGTAATACCTCACCTCGTTGTGGTAACGGTCTGCCGACAGGTTGCGCCCCAGGTGCATGTCGTGACACCCCGCCGGGACGAGGATCTTCTCCCTGGTGAACGTCTCGTAGTCCTGCCCGCTGACCTTCTCGATCACCCGCGTGAGGATACCGTAACCGACGTTCGAGTAGCTCGAGCTGCTCCCCGGGGCGAAGCCCAGCCGCTGCCCGAGCACGTAACGGATGATCGTGTTCAGGTCGGCCGGCGGCGGCGTGTTCATCCGGCGCGCCACCTCGACGGGGTTAAACATCGGGTCGGCGTGACGCGCCGGGAAGCCGCCCTGGTGACGCAGCAGGTGCTCGACGGTAATGTTTAGCACCCTCCGGTCGGCGGGACGCGAGAAGAGGGTGTCGTCCAGTATCCCGTTTTCCCCGAAGACGACGCTTTCGAGGGCGAGGCGTTTTTCTTCCACCAGCTTCATGATGCCGGCGGCGGTGATGAGTTTCGAGATCGAGGCGACGCGGAAGATGTTGTTCACGTTGACCGGGATGCCCGCCTCCCTGTCGGCGTGCCCGTATCCCTTGCTGTACACGAGTTTTCCGCCGCGCGTGATGGCCAGCGATGCCCCGACGATGTGCCATTGTTTCATGAATCGCGCCACGGCCCGGTCGAGTTCTCTCGTCTCGACGAGGTCGGAGTAGTGGTTCTGGAGCATGTCGTGCACGGGGACGGGTTTTTCGACGCCGCCGCTTTCTCTTTGCCACGGCATCGTCCCCTCCCTGCGCGTTTCCCGGACGGGCAGGAGCACGATGACAACAAGTATGAACAGGATGTACGTGTTTCTTTTTTTCATGTTTTGTCCCCGATCAAGGCGTTCTCTTTTTACTCACGTTCGCGATACTACAAAAAAAACCACCACCCTCCAACCCTTCCCATCTAACCAGGCAGGGGGAAAGTGGTTCCCCCCTGCACCCCCTCCAGCCCATTAGCATGGGCGGGCAAAAAACTGGCCGGACGTGACGGGGGATACTTGAAGCGCGGGCGATGTA
>JAIRKS010000090.1 GCA_031259905.1 Odoribacteraceae bacterium | reverse complement strand
CTACCTTGCCGGCAAAGCGCAGGCGGGCGGGAGCGTCGACGAGCAGCGCGCGCGCGGCGGCGATGAAGGCGGAGAGCGTGTAGTCGGCGGCGAGCGTGCCGGTGTAGGTGATGGTGAACTCTTTTTCTTTCGGGCATTCCCCGGTGAAGTCCCGCTCGTCGTGTCCGTTGTGGATGACGTGTACTTTACCGGGGTCGATCGCGGGGGATTTCGCGAGGAACAGGTCGCGCGTGTGGTGGCTTACCGTGATCACGATGTCTGCCCGCGTCAGGACGTTTCTCTCGTACCGGCGGTCGATGGCGCGCGCGAGCGACGTGGGGTAGAACTTGTCGTAGTAGTAGATGTCCGTCCAGGGGTCGCGGAAGTCGGCGATCCAGCGCGTGGCGAACGCGCGTTGCAGTTTCCTGCCGACGAGATGGGTGGACATGGGCGGCCCCGTGGTGATGACCGTGCCGATGCCCTCTTCCCGGACGAGACGGGCAGCCGCGCGGTAAGCGTGCCTGTTCCATCCCCGGCGGGCGTCCGGCAGGAAGAAGTTGCCGCGGATGAAGCGGGAGATCTTTTGTTTCAAGGAGGGTTTGCCCTCGCCAACGAAGCCACTGTACGGGGCCGTTTTCGCTTTCACGAGCCGCTTGTAGAGGGCGTACCAGCCTGACGTGCCGGTGCGGTATACCCGTTGTCCGGGGAGTACTTCTTCCAGCAGGGAGGCGTCCCGCACGGGGTATTCCGCCTTGTCGGGGTCGACGGTCAGGATGATAGGCTCGCGACCGAACGCGGGAAGGTAGCTCGCGAATTTTAACCAGCGCTGTACTCCCGGTCCGCCGGCGGGAGGCCAGTAGTAGGTGATGATTAGTACTTTCTCTGGTGAACGGGATGGCATGGATTCCGGCTGTTTGACGTGTGTCCGCGTTCGCGTCCGGCACGTGAAAAAGCCACCCGTTGACGAGTGGCTTTTTCTCGCGTGACGATCGCGCGGGGTTAATAGAACCTGTACCTGAAGTCTTCTATCTTCTTTGACCGGATGATCGAGTAGACCATCTGGTATAGTATCAGCTCGTCGCGCGTTTTCTCCAGCGCGAGTTTACGTTGCTCGATCTCTTCGGGAGATACCGCTTCCGCGTCGCTAGTTTTGTTCGTCACGATGGCCATGAAGACGCCCTGGTTTCCGGTGATCGGCGGAGAGATCTGGTTCACGTCCAGACGCGTGATCCCGGCGATCACCTTCGGCTCGATACCGGCACCGGGGAGCTGGAGGGAGGCGAAACTGATGTCCGTGGCGTCGATGATCTCCGTGTTCGTCTTCCGGGCGATGGAGAGAAGGCTCTCGCTACCGGCGGCGGCGGCTTGTAGCTCTTGCGCGATGATTTCTCCTTTTTTCTTCCGGACGAGTTCCTGTTGTATCAACGGGGTTACCTCCTGCAGGGGAGAGACACCCTCTTTCTTGATGCTGGTGAGCACGGCGACGATGTACTTGTTGCCACATTCAAAGATGGGCGACTTCCGGTTGTTCGTTAATACCTTCCCGGTGGAACGGCTCATGTATGCTTCGCGAACGATCTCCCTTGCCTGTTCGACGCCGGCGATGGTCTTGTCGTTCTTGTTGAGGGTAGCGTAGCGCTTGGTTTGCCCCTTGTCGGCCACGGCCTTCTCGAAATCGGCGATGGTCTCCACGTTGTCGACGAACACGCGCGCCTCGTTATATATCTTGTTGGTGGTCTGTTCCGACGGGCCGATCTCTTTCGTCACGATCCCCACGATCACTTTCTCCACCGGCTTGCTCTGCCCGGAGATTTGCAGGATGATCAGCCCGCCTTGCGTGGGGAAGAGTTTCGCGTCGTTCTTTCGCGCGAGGAGGAGCGTGTCGCGCCACAGGGGGGGCAGCATCTCCTGTGTAAACCAACCGATATCCCCGCCGTTGACGGCAGAGTTCGGGTCGGCGGAGAACTTCCTCGCGAGGAGTTCGAAGTTCGCTCCCCCGCGAAGCTCTTGCATTAAACTATCGGCCAGTTTTGTCCTGCTCTCGAAGTTCGTCTGGTCGACGGTCAGGAAGATCCGGCGGATTCTCACGGAATCCGGCACTCTCTCGCGGGCGGCCACGCGGAGGAGGTTGTACGCGTTGTTTTCCTCGTACGGGCCGTACACTCCCGTGTTATTCGTCCCGTCGAAAAGGAAAGCGTCCAGCTCCTTGTTCATCTCGCCTTTCTTGTAGAAACGTTGCTCTATCTTTTTATCCGTGGCGCTGTTGGCGAACTCGATCACGTTACCGGCGGTTTTGAACTCCGGGATCAACTCTTCGAGTGATTTCCGTGTCTCCTCGATGTCCGTCGCCGACGCGCTCACGTCGAAACTCACGTAGGTGATCTGACGGGATTCCTGTTGCTTGAAGAGGTGCTGGTGGGTATTGTAGTATTCCTTGATCTCGTGAGGAGTTACCGTCACGGCAGAGTCGCTGACGGTATGGTATCCTTTTACCAGGTAGCTGACGTCTACCGTGGTGCCCGCGCTGACCGCAAGGTCGTTTACCTGTTCGCCGGGGATGTAGAGTGCCTTGGAAAACAATGACTGGTACTTGGCTACCTGGTACGCGGCGATCGCCTGTTTTTCGAGGAATTGCCACGTTATCTTGTAGGGGTTGTCCCTGGGGGTTTGCAGGATTTCCTGTATAGTGGCATTGAGTTGGGCCTTGTCCGCGGGGTTGACTCCCAGCGAGGACATGAATTGAGCGATGGTGGGATCCAGCATGTCGCCTACCAGCCTGTCGTATATCTCGTCGTTGCTCACTCCCAACCCGATTTTCTCGAGCTCTTGTTCCATGACGATGCGGAGTACCTCCATCTGCCACGTCTCATCTTGCACTTGTTGCCGTTGCGCGTCGTCGAGCGACGGGAGTTTCAGCATTACTCTTGACACGTTCTCGTTATTGCTCACGAGGGCCTGGTACTCCTGAATGTCCAGTGACTCGCCGGCGATCACTCCCACTTTGTTTCGTCCGCGGTTTATTATTTGAGGGCTGGAGCTTAACGCGTCTCCCACGATAAAGGCCAGAAGGGCCACCATGATGATACCGACGAGTAGCCCTCCTTGATTTCTAATTTTCTGTAATGTTGCCATTTATGATTGCTTTAAATTAGGTTACAAAATCTCGTTCTTTTGAGGGGACGAATGTATAAATTATTTTGTTTTTGTCGATTTTTTTTGAGCGGTTTTTGTCTCCTTGATTGTCTTCTCCCCGGTTGCCTTCGTTGTTTTCTTCCCGGTCGTCTTCGTTGCCTTCTCCCCGGTTGTTTTGGTTGTCTTCTCCTTTCGCGGGGCGGCCTTCGTTTTGATCTTTACCTCGCCTCCTTTCTCGATGATTTCCATTGTCTCCTCGAGCGTCAACAGGTTCGCGTCTCGCATCTTGGGAATCTTGTAATTTGACTTGTTATAGGTGATGTAGGGGCCGAAGCGTCCGTTCAAGATGCGCGCGCCGTTATCAAATGCCTGTATCTGGCGGTTGCTCTCGATCTCTCGTTTCTCCTTGATGCGTTCGATGGCCGTGTCGAGGGAGATGATCGCGGGATCGTCCCCTTTCTTCAACGAGACGTACAGCTGGTCGTGCTTGACATAAGGCCCGAAACGTCCGAGGGACACCGTCACCGTTTTCCCGTCGTGCTCGCCCAGCACGCGCGGGAACTTGAGGAGATCGAGTGCCTCTTCGAGGGTAATGGTTTCCATCAATTGCTCCTTCTGCAGGCCGGCGTAACGCACCTGGTCGCCCTCCCCGGTTTGCACTATCGGGCCGAAACGACCGATGCGGACGCTGACCGTCGCACCCGTCGAGGGGTCAATGCCCAGGACGCGTTCGCCGGAATTCCGTTCCGATTCCTTCAAGGTTTTCTCCACGTTGGCGTGGAACGGGGCGTAGAAGTCGCGGATCATGGATTGCCACTGCAATTGTCCCTCGGCGATGCTGTCGAAAGCCTCTTCTGCCTTGGCGGTGAAGTTGTAATCCATGATGTTGGTGAAGTGTTCGCAAAGGAAGTCCGTCACGACCATCCCGACGTCCGACGGGAAGAGTTTCCGTTTTTCCGTCCCGAAATGGCGTATCAACGTCTTGCATGCCACCTGGTCTCCCTTCAGGATAAACTGTTCGATTTCCCTTTCCTTTCCTGTCCGGTTTCCCTTGTTCACGTAGTTTCGCTTTTGTATCGTGGTGATGGTGGGCGCGTAAGTAGACGGGCGTCCGATGCCCAGCGCTTCCAGTTTCTTGACGAGACTTGCCTCCGTGTAACGTGGCGGGTGTATCGTGTATTGTTCCAGCGCCTCGATCTGTTTGCGTTGCAACGGATCGCCCGCGTGGAGCACGGGGAGCATCTCCATCTGCTCGTCTTCCTTCTCGTCGTCGAGCGATTCACGGTACATCCTCAGGAACCCGTCGAACAGCATCACCTCCCCCGTGGCCACGAAGACGCGGGACTCTCCCGAGACGGCGATGGTGACGATCGTTCTTTCCAGCCTGGCGTCGGCCATTTGCGAGGCCAGCGTCCGCTTGTATATCATGGAATAGAGTTGTTGTTCTTTCGTGTCCCCGGGGACAAGTTCTTTTTCCATGTAGGTGGGACGGATGGCCTCGTGTGCCTCTTGCGCTCCTTTACTTTGGGTCGCGTACTGCCTCGTGTGCAGGTACTTTTCGCCCAGCGTTTCCGTGATCACCTTCTTGGCGCTGTTGATGGCGAGTTGCGAGAGGTTCACGGAATCGGTTCTCATGTACGTGATGTGCCCGTTCTCGTAGAGTTTCTGGGCGATACTCATGGTTTGCGACACGGAGAATCCCAGCTTCCGCGATGCCTCCTGTTGCAGCGTGGAGGTAGTGAACGGGGGGGCGGGTTTCCGCGTTGCCGGTTTTGTTTCCACGTTATCCACGGTGAAAGTCGCTTCCTTGCAATGCTCCAGGAACTGCACGGTATCCTCGCGTGACGCGAATCGTTCCGGGAGCTCTGCCTTCACGGGAGATGTTTCTCCGGCATCCGGCGCGAGGAAGATGCCCGACACCTTGTAATATTTTTGTTCCTCGAACCGGTTGATTTCTCGTTCCCTTTCCACGATCAGTCTCACGGCCACGGATTGCACGCGTCCGGCGGAGAGGGCCGATTTTATCTTTTTCCACAGGACGGGGGATATTTTGAACCCCACCAGCCGGTCAAGCACCCGGCGCGCCTGCTGCGCGTCGACGAGGTGTTGATCAATGGCGCGGGGATGCTGGATCGCGTGCAGGATGGCTTCCTTGGTGATCTCGTGAAAGACGATTCGTCGCGTGGAGTCAGGCTTCAAGCCGAGGGCCTCGAAGAGATGCCACGCGATGGCCTCTCCCTCCCGGTCTTCATCGGAGGCCAGCCAGACCGTTTTCGACTCCTTTGCCAGCTGCTTCAATTCCTTCACGACTGCTTTTTTATCGGTGGTCACCTCGTACTGTGGTTGGAAGTCGTGTTCAATATCAATACCGAGATCCTTCTTCTTCAAGTCGCGGATATGTCCGAAACTGGATCTCACCGTGTAGCCTCGTCCCAGGAAGCGTTCGATCGTTCTTGCTTTTGCCGGGGACTCCACTATGACTAAATTCTCAATCATATTTCTAATTCTTTTGATTTTTCCGGGCACGTGGGGATGGTGGTAAGGTTAAAAAAATGCCCCGTGTTTACCGGCTTCTTCTCTTGCGTTCGTTTTCGTCGAGATAGATCTTGCGCAGCCGGATAGCTTTCGGCGTGACCTCCACGTACTCGTCCTCCTGGATATATTCCAGGGCTTCTTCCAGGCTGAAGACCACGGGGGGGGCGATATTCATCTTCTCGTCCGACCCGCTGGCACGCATGTTTGTCAATTTCTTGGACTTTCCCACGTTGACCACGATATCTTCCTGGCGATTACTCTCGCCGATGACCTGTCCGGCGTAGACCTCCTCGCCGGGCTTGATAAAGAACCGCCCGCGATCCTGCAACTTGTTGATGGCATACGCGAAGGTATCGCCCGTTTCCATCGCGATCAGCGACCCGTTGACGCGCGCCTCGATGTCTCCCATGTAAGGTTCGAAACCTTTCAGGCGGTGCGCGATGACGGCCTCTCCCGCGGTGGCGGTAAGCAGGTTGCTTCGCAAGCCGATCAACCCGCGGGAGGGGATATCGAACGTCAGGTGCACGCGGTCGTCCCTGTGTTCCATGCTTGTCATCACTCCTTTCCGGCGGTTCACCATCTCGATGGCCTTTCCCGACACGTCGGTGGGGAGATCGATGGTCAGCTCTTCCACCGGTTCATGTCTCGTGCCGTTCAATTCCTTGATGATCACCTTGGGTTGTCCCACCTGCAACTCGTATCCCTCGCGGCGCATGGTTTCGATCAGGACGCTCAGGTGCAGCACCCCGCGCCCGAAGACGACGAACGAGTCGGCCGAGCTGCCCGGCTCCACGCGTAGCGCGAGGTTCTTCTCGAGTTCCCTGTCGAGGCGTTCCTTCAGGTGGCGGGAGGTGACGTACTTGCCGTCGCGCCCGAAGAACGGCGAGTCATTAATAGTAAAGAGCATGCTCATCGTTGGCTCGTCGACGGCGATCGGTTCCAGGGCTTCCGGGTTTTCGGCGTCGGCGATCGTGTCACCGATCTCGAAGCCCTCGATCCCCACCAGCGCGCAGATCTCGCCGCACTCCACGCGTTCCACCTTCTGTTTCCCCATCCCCTCGAAGACCATCAGCTCCTTGATCCTGGACTTGACGAGGCTGCCGTCCCGCTTGCAGAGGGTGACCGGCAGGCCCGGCGATAGCGTGCCCCGCGTCAACTTGCCGATGGCGATCCTCCCCACGTACGGCGAGTATTCCAGCGAGGTGATCAGCAGTTGCGGCGATCCTGCTTCCACGCGTGGCGCCGGGATATCGCGCACGATCGCGTCGAGTAACGGGATAATATCGTTGGTTGGTTCTTTCCAGTTCGCGGCCATCCATCCTTGCTTGGCGCTCCCGTGCAGGACGGTAAAGTCGAGTTGTTCCTCGGTAGCGCCGAGGGAGAACATCAGGTCGAACACCTGCTCGTGCACGATCTCCGGCCTGCAGTTGGGTTTATCCACCTTGTTCACCACCACGATCGGTTTCTTCCCCAGCGCGAGTGCCTTTTGCAGCACGAAGCGCGTCTGTGGCATCGTCCCCTCGAAGGCGTCGACGAGCAGCAGCACGCCGTCGGCCATGTTCAGCACCCGTTCTACCTCACCCCCGAAGTCGGCGTGTCCCGGCGTGTCGATGATATTAATCTTGTATTCCTTGTAGTGCACCGAGACGTTCTTCGCGAGGATCGTGATCCCGCGTTCCCGTTCCAGGTCATTACTATCGAGCAGGAGATCGCCGGGATTCTCCGATTCCCTGAACAACTTTCCCTGGAAGATCATCTTGTCCACCAGCGTTGTTTTCCCGTGATCGACGTGCGCGATAATGGCAATGTTTCGTATATTCTGCATGTTTTTTTGTTAAACGTGGCGCGAAGGTAACGCTTTATTCGTGTACTTCAAGGGGAGGTCACGGGTAATGTGTCATCTTCTGTCCAGTTTGTTCAGCGCGAAGGCATACGCGCCGAGGGCGACGGCCTTGCTCGTGCCGAGCCGGGTAATCATCACGCCCATGCGCTTGACCGGGTCATACTCCACCGTCCGGCGCGTTCCCGGCACCGGGACGGTCACCGTCGACGGGGCGAGAAACCGTGCCGCGTCGTCCGGATCATCCAGGAAGAACGCCTTCATCTCCATCCTGTCGATCAGCTCTCCCGACGGCGATTCGAGGTAGCCGTTCAGCGCCCTCATCGCGGCAGGCATCAGGAACTCGCGTGCCCTCGCGATGCCTCCCCCGATGACGGCGACCCCGTCGACGATCGTGTTAATCGTGGCCAGCGCGTCGCCGAGCACCTCGCCGGCACGGGCGAACGCCTCGCGCGCGGCGTCGGCATTTCCCTCGAGCGTGCCGGCGGCGATGTCGTGAATATCGCGCGGGGTCAGCTCCCGGTGATCGCCGGAGAGCGCGGCGTACTCCCGCTTGATGGCGCGGATGGAGATTCCTTCCTCTGTGCCGTACCGCGGGTCGCGTTTCCCGCGGATCACCCACGCCTCGGCCGCCGCGCCGTTATCGCCGGTGCACAACTCCCCGTCGCGCACCACCCCGCAGCCGAAGCCCGTGCCGAGCGTCACGCCCGTCAGGTTCCTGTACCGTTTGGCCTTCCCGGCCTTCTCCAGCATCCTGTTCACCCACGGCAGCGCTCCCGCCAGCGCCTCGCCGTAGGCGAAGAGGTCGCCGTCGTTATTAATAAAGACGGGGACGCCGAACCGTTCTTGCAGGAACGCGCCCAGGGGGATGCCGCCGCGGAACGCCGGCAAGTTCTTCAAGTCGCCGATGATCCCGTTCTCGTAATCCGCCGGGCCGGGGAAGGCGAAGCTGATGGCGACGGGGCGTTCGTCGAGCGACCGGTTCACGCGCGAGAATCCCTCGACGAGCGTCTCGAGGCACGCGTTCAGGTCGTCGGCACGCGACGGCAGTGTGACCGGCGCGACGATCTCCTCGTTGCCGCGGGTGGCGGAGAAGACGAAGTTCGTCCCTCCCGCGTCGAGCGTCATGACGACGCGCGGGTCACGCGAGTACATCGCCCTCCCGTTTCCGCGCCGGTATCCCGAAGGCACACCACGCGAGGTAACACGCGCACGCGAGGATCACGGCGATACCGCCCTCGATGCCCGCCGCGTCCATCGCCAGGCCGAGTACCGGCGTGACGACCGCGCCGCCGGCGATGGCGGTGATCATCAACCCGGACACCTCGTTCGTCTTGTCGGGACGCGCCGTCACCGCCATCGCGTAGATGATCGAGAAGATGCAGGAGCAGGAGAACCCTACCGCGGCGATCGCCGCGAGGCTCGTCGTTTCTCCCTTCCCGAGCGCGAGGAGGAGGAGGGCGGCGATCGCCGTCGCGATGCTCCATTTAAAGTACACCCGTCCCGCCACGCGTGTCATCAGGAACGCGCCCAGCAGCGCTCCCGCCGTCCGGGCGATGAAGTAGAGTTGCGGCGCGATGTCCGCCTCCTTGCCCCACGCGAAGCGGGTGATCATCACCTTCGAGCTGATGAAGTTCATGGCCACGTCGACCCCCACGACGAAGAAGATGCCGAGGAACAGCACGAGAATCGTCCTGTCGCCCAGCAACGCCAGGCTACCGGCGAGGGACGTCCCGTCTTTCCCCGCGCGTTCTTCCCGCGGCAGTGGCGTCGCGGCGAGCCACGCGGCGGAGAGCAGCGTGATGGCCCCCATGATCGGGAAGCAGTAGTACCACCGGCCCGCGTCGCCGCCGCCGAGCGCGTTCACGCCGAGCAGCAGGATGTACGGCCCGACGAACGACGACACGGCCTTCACGACTTGTCCCGCGGTGAGGGCGCTCGCCAGCAGCCGCTCGTTCGTCAGGACGTTTTTCACGAGCGGGTTGAGCGATACCTGGAGGATCGCGTTACCGATGCCCAGTAGCGCGAAGGCCACCATGCACGTCGCGCTATTATAAAGGAGTAGCGGGATGATCATCCCGACGATGGTGATGGCCATGCTGACGAGCACGGTGTTTTTGCGTCCCCAGCGGTTCATCGCCACGCCGGCGGGGACGCCAAGGAGCAGGAACCAGATGAAGACCATCGACGGCACGAGGCCCGTCACGGCGTTGCTCCAGCCGAACGCTTCTTGCACGTAGTCGGAGGCCCTCCCGACGATGTCGCAGAAGCCCATCACGAAGAAGCCCAGTAGCACGGGTAACGCGAGGAGTAAGGTTTTTTCTTTTTTCATTGTTTCGGGGTTTTAAAGGTATGTGCCGCCCGCGTCGCGAACGACGCTGCGAATGTAAGAAAAGATTCCAAGCTATTTCACCCCCCTCCTAACCAGGCAAGGGGGAAAATGTTTTCCCCCCTGCACCCCCCTCCAGCCCGTGGCACGGGCAGGCATTAAGCTGGCCAGGCGTGACGGGGGAAACTTGAAGCGCGGGGCGATGTAGTGTTTCGCGGGGAGATGGCAGGCAAG
>JAIRKS010000121.1 GCA_031259905.1 Odoribacteraceae bacterium | reverse complement strand
CAATTTTATTTTGGGAGCTCCCAATTTCGGTTTGGGAGCTCCCACTTTTATTTTGGGAGCTCCCCATTGTGTTGTGGGCGCTCCCGAAATTGTTGTGGGAACTACCCAGGGAGGTTGGGGAATGAAAACACGAGGAGGGGGAACGAGATTTTCAGGAAGAGGAACGAGATTTCCGGGAGGGGGAACGAGATTTCCGGGAAGGAGAGCGAGATTTCCAAGAGGGAGAGCAGGATTTGCAAGACGTGGTTTTCAGAAAGATAGTGGCGGGGCGCGGAACGCGCGGGGGATAAAAGAAAACTGTCCCGGGGGGATTCCCGGGACAGTCGGTCTTGCTATTACCTCCCGCGGCGCCTGGCAGAGGCGAGGAGCGGGGAGGAGAGCGGCTGGTAGTCTTGCTATTACCTCCCGCGGCGCCTGGCAGAGGCGGGGAGCGTGGAGGAGAGCGACGTGTAGCCGTGTTATTACCTTCCGCGTCGCCTGATCCAGATAAAGAGGAGGCAGGAGAGGAGCAGCGCGGGGACGAGGCCGATCCAGAAGATGTTCCACCAGTACATGCTCTTGGGCGTGGCGGCGATCTTGCGGTCGGGGGGGCTGGGGCGGGTGACGTTGATGGGGACCTCCTCGTCCGACATCCAGTAGAACGCGCTGGTAATGATCGAGTAGTTCGACGCCTGGAGGTTCGGGCGGCTGATGCTGATCTCGCCGTTGCTGATGCAATCGGCGTCGCCGAGGACGATGATCCGCTGCTCCTTCTCGCCCACCTTGCGCGAGAGGGCGAGCATCGTCACGCGCGTACCCTCGCGTTCGCCGGCGGCGGGATTGAGGCGGACGGTGTCGTCATCGAAATCGGTGGTTTCAAGCTCGTTCCAGCAGCCGGTCGTGTCGCTCCGGAGGAGTGGCGTGACGGTAAAACCCTTGTCGGCCGTGACCTCGATGTCGACGCATCCCGGCATCGTGGCGACGCGTTCCTGGCGGGTCATGTTCGCGAGAATATAGGAGAATTTGCCGGCCTCTTTCGTCGGGCGCGCGATGATGAAGTCGGGCTGGTAATTCTCGCTGGTCTTCACGAGGCGTCCCGGCAAGAAGGTGACGCCCAGCGGCTCGACGATCGGGTTCATGATCTCCTGGCGTCGCGGCTCGCCGGCAACGAGGAGGTTTCCCCCGCGGGCGATGTACTCGTCGAGGTTGGCCTTCTCGGCGGGCGTGAAGGGTCGCCGCGCGTCGGCAATGACGAGGATGCGCACCTTGTCGGGGATTCTCCCTTCGAGGGTGACTTCCTCGAAATCGAAGCCGTTGTTGATTAACGAGTAGCGGAAGGGTTTGTCGCGGGCGAAGCGGTGGTAATCCTTGTCGCCCGCCCGGTTACAATCGCGCTCGCCGTGGCCGGTGAGGAAGCCGACGAGCGGGAGTTCCATCGTGAGGCGCTTGAAGGCGGCGGTGATCTCGCTCTCGTCGGGGTGGCGGTAGATGTCATCGAAGACGCGGAGGAAGGTTTTCTCGCCGCTCTCGCGCTCCAGCAGGCGGGTGAAGCGATAACCCTCGGACTCGAGGTCGATGATGGCTTTCATCTCCTCGGGCCTCCGGAAGAGGTTGGAATCCAGTCGCCAGCTTATGGTGGTTTTTACCATGCGTTCGCGGTCGGAGAGGCCGGGGTATTGCTTTTCGATTTGCTGGTTGTCGGGCGCGTGGTCGTAGTAATAATAGTACTTCATCCTGATTTCCGGCTTGAAGCGGCGGTATTGCTTGAAGCGGTCGAGATCCTGGTTGATTTGCCTGGGGAGCGCCGACCAGTAGTTGTCTGACTTGTCGAGGATGTTGACGAACGTGCTGATGGTCATGCCGCCGTCGAGTTTCGCGATGACCTCCTGGCTGTTCGGTGTGAGGGTGCGCAATTTCGTGCGCGTGGCGTCGTGGAACGTCATCCATACCGGGCGGGAGCTGGCGTAGCCGAGCGTCATGGCGGCGGCGACGACGAGGATGTACTTGCCGGCGACGACGCCCGGGCGGGCTTTCTGGCGTTTCGCCTGTAGCCTGATGATGCAGAGCGAGAGGAAGAGGGCGATGACGATGATGAAATAGAGGATGTCCTCGCTGCAAAGGAGTCCGTCGATCATCTCTCGCGCTCGCCCGCTGATGGATAGCCAGTAGGTGATGTCGCGGACGAACTCGATGTCCTGCCACATGGTTTTGACGAGGCTGAGCGCGGCGAGCACGGCGAAGGTTCCCATAGCGGCGACGACCTGGTAGGAGGTGAGGCTGGACATGAATAAACCGATGGCGGCGTACGCGCAGATGAGCAGGTAGACGCCTAACATGCCCGACAGGATGGCGGGGATGTCGACGAGGTCAATGGTGAGGACGCCGAAGAGGGCGAAGAGGGCGAGTATGCCCACCATGACCAGCCCGTATATCATCACGGAGAGGTATTTGCCGAGGATGATCTGGGTGTTTGTCAGCGGCGAGGAGTAGAGTAGCTTGATGGATCCGCTGTTGTATTCCCTGCTGACGAGGCCCATAGTGAGCAGCGGGATGTAGAGGTAGAGGTATTCCTGCACGAGGGTGAATAGCCCGCGGTATCCGGCGAAGGCGGTCAGGGTGACGCTCCACGGCCGGTAACCGAGGGATTGCGTCCGGACTTGTTCGCCGAAGATGCCGGTGAAGGCTATGGCCGCCTGTATGGTGAAGATGATCAGGATGAGCCAGGCCACCGGCGAGTAGAATAAGGTTTGTAACTCGGTGCGCGAGAGTTTATAAATGGTTGTCCACTTTTTCATGATTTTACTTGTATAGGGGATTTTACCTTTTTGATAGTGCCGAGAAGATGCTGTCAAGGGAGCTTTTCTCCAGCGTGATGTCCGTTAGCCGCCAGCCACGCGCGACGCTCGCCTCGACAAGTTGCTCGGCGATATTCTGCTCGTTGGCGAACTTGACACGGTAACGATTTCCCTGGAGCGTCTCCACGCCGACGACGCCGGGAAGCAGGCGCAGTTCTTCCTCCGGTGGCGCTTCCATCATGGTGACGAGGAGGGAATTCGGGGTGATGTAATTGTCGAACTCGTCAATCGTGCCGGCGAAGACTAACTTTCCCTCCTCGATCATTTGTATGTAATCGCACGTCACCTGTACCTCCGAGAGGATGTGCGTGGATAGCAGCACGGCGTGTTCCCGCGCGATGTCCTTAATCAGGTGACGGATTTCCATGATCTGGTTCGGATCGAGGCCGTTTGTCGGTTCGTCGAGGACAACGAAGTCTGGCCCGTGGATGATCGCCTGCGCGATGCCGAGCCGCTGTTGATAGCCCCCGGAAAGGTTACGGACGAGACGCTTGGCGAAGTGTCTTATCCCGCACCGTTCCATCACGTCGCTGACCGCCTTCGCGACTTCCCGCGTGGGCATCAGGCGCGCGGCGGCGCAGTGGACGAGGTATTCTTCCACGGTAAGATCGGCGTGCAACGGGGGACGTTGCGGGAGGAAACCGATGTGACGCTTGGCGTCCACGGGATGCCGCCGCATGTCTATTCCCTTGATGAACACGTTCCCTCCTGTTGGCTTGATCACCCCGCACACGATATTCATGACGGTGGATTTGCCCGCGCCGTTGGATCCGAGTAACCCGTGGATACCGCGCGAGGGAATTTCAAAACTGATGTCCCGAATCGCCCACTGCACGCTGTAACGGTGGGATAGATTCTCTACTTTCACGACTGTTTTCTCCATATAATTTTATTTCATGATGAGTTAACGCGCGGGAGGCGTCCGGACAGCCGGCCCTCCCGCGCTATTTTTTAATAGCGGTTAAAAACAAGGTTATAGTACCCGCCGTGCTTCCACGTTAGGTCTTTTATTGTCCCCAGTCCGGAGACCTTGTGCAGGAATCCTGCCTCGCCGGGATCGCTGCTCCCGAGCACGGTGGCCGAGATGGCGTCGAAAAGGTAAAATTCGCCGTTATCGAGCGCGACACCCAGGCGCGTGCCGTCGATGTCCTGCATCAGTCGCGTGACGCGGGCGTCCCCGAAACGGGTGTATAGCTTCGTCACCCGCGTGTTGAAGTCGTAGAAGTACAGGTCGCTCCCCTCGCCGAAGTAGAGGTACGAGGAGTTGCGCATCCTCCAGAAGACGGAGTTGTCCGTGACCAGGTTACTCGCCTCGAACTCTCGTTGGTTGGCCTGCGTGACGGTCATCGAGAAGAGGGAGGCGGAGACGGTGAACTCCTGCAACAGGTATTTCCCGGAGACGGGATCTTTCAGGATGTTGTTGAACGACCTCCCGTCGGAATGTTCCCCGCAGTACACGAGCTTGTACGCCCCGAAGTCGTTGATGTCCGCGAATTCCCCCGGGGGGGACGAGTACAGGATCTCCATCTTCCCGCCGTGAATGTCGTTGCCGGATGAAAAACTCGTGTAGCACGCGACAAGGCGGTTGTGGAGTTTATCGTACATGAAGATGAACGAGGAGGCGTAGATGTTCATCCGGACGAAATAGTCGATCTCCGAGTCCCCCGGGAAGTAGATGGGGATCTGCATGATCGGGTCCGTGTGGAACATCTGGGAGGGTGCCGCGTTTTTCCTCCAGAGGACTTGCCCGTTGATGCCCAACACGAAATCGGCGCCCCCGCCGCGGGCAAAGGATTTCGGGATAAAGCCGGAGGGGTATTGTCCGCCGATGAAGTCGTCCTGTAAGCGGAAGGTTTTTTTCAGCCCCATCCCGTCCAGGACGTAGTCCTCGCCCGAACCGCTGATGACAATCACCTCGTCCGCGTAGTAGT
Source organism: Odoribacteraceae bacterium (assembly GCA_031259905.1). Taxonomy (GTDB): domain Bacteria; phylum Bacteroidota; class Bacteroidia; order Bacteroidales; family Marinifilaceae; genus JAIRKS01. The sequence continues at coordinate 13,222 of JAIRKS010000121.1, read as the reverse complement.
CCACGGGATAGGCTATTACCTGGCTGGCGGACGCGGGGAGGGGATCGTCGGGGTACATGGAGGCGTACAGGTCGACGAAGTCCGTCCAGTAGTAGATGCGCACGTTGTCAGCGTCCCGGCGCTCATCCCGCCGGATGAAATTGAGCATGGAACGCCCGCCTTGCTCGCTCAAGATGACCCATCCCACGTTGTACGGGGAGTTGACGGTGAAGGAGGTGCTCCAGCGCGTGACGACTCCCGTCGCTCTTTCCGTGACGAATAGCACGCAGGGAAGCGTCCCCATGCGCGTCGGCACGTAAACGAGGTCTCTCTCCTGGGAGACAAGCTCGTCCGACACCTCCCAGCGGTATTCGAACGCGGCGGAGGAGGTGTCCCTTTCCGGGTACTTCCAGGTGATCTTTGGGGTGACGCGTAGCGTGTCGCCGTGAATGGCGGTTGTCGTTGTCAGCGCGCTGACGGTAGTGATTTCGATCTTGTTGTAGTCTACCAGGTCGTAGTGCCCCTTGTCCTCGTAACACGCGTACAGGAATGCCGCGCAGCAGCACACGATGATCGCTTTTGTTTTCGTTTTCATGATCTTTCCTTGTTTTAATTACCCACCATAGTACCTGACGGTCATCTCGGTGCCGTCTTTTTCACGCACGATGTAATCGCTGCCCTTGTCTTTCTCCTGCGACAGGTAGTTTTTCACCATCAACGTGTACGTGCGCAGCTCGACGATATTCGTGCTGTCGAACTCGGCGACGCCGGTGACCTTGATGAAGACGCGGTATTTCTCGTCCGAGTAGTCGCCGAGGTACGACGACGTCACGCTGGACGTCCACCAGTCGGGTTTCGTGATGACATCCGAGATATAGATGATCGCGCTCGACTTGTTTGTCTGTCCGGCCTTGAAGTCCGGCGTCTCTTCCAGCCGGACGGTCAGGCGAACGGCTTCCGTGGAGATCCGCGGGGTGCGGTTGATGGACAGGTAGCACGTGTCGATGACCTTCCCCGCCGGCATGACGAGGTTACCCGGCAAGCGGTAGTTGCTCTCCGGGGCGTTGGTGTATTCCGCTACCACGGCGAGCTTGTACTCCCTGTCCTGGTTCGAGGGGAGGCCGACGACCTCCACCACGAGCGGGAAGGGTAGCTCGTCCCTGTCCGGGTATGCCAGGAAGGAGCAGGTCATGGAATCCGTCACGTACCTGGTGAATTGTATGTAATTCGCGTCGTCGTACAGCATGATCTTGTCTTCCTCGCAGGCACTCGTGCAGCAAAGAAACCCGACAAGGGATAAATAAATAACTCTCTTTTTCATACGCGTTGTTTTTTAGTTGAATTGATACGTTGTCTCGCTGTCGGGAATAGGGATCACCCAGTCCCGCGGGGACATGATGATGCTTTCCGTTCCGTTGAACATGTCGCGATTCAAGCGCTTGAAGAGGAAAAAGGTCTGCCCTTCCGTTAACGTCTCCCGGACAATGTCCAGCACGAGCTTGTCCTTTAGTTCCTCCACGGGGATCGTCTCCGCGATCGTGGCCTTGGCGCCGCGGTTGGTGCGCAACGTCCTGAATAACGTCAAGGCTTCCGGCACGCGCCCCTGCTCGATTAAACACTCGATCATGATGTGGTACATTTCGGAGAAACGAATGACGGGGAGCAACGGCCCTTGATCGTTTGCAACGCTCTGGGCCGTGTAAGATGTCCCGCGCGGGCGAACCCACGTGATATAGCGCTGGTCGTTGTAGCGGTTGTACCATCCCACGAGCCGGAAGTCGTCCTCGTCCCCGCGGAAGAGTTCGGCGGTGTTTTTAACCCGGAAGTAATAACTGCTCGTTCCCAGGGTCGCCTCCCAGTTGTTGTAGTTTTTATTGTTGGCGAACGCGAGGAACAGTTCGTCGTACCTTTTGACGTAAATGTAATCGACGTCCGTGATCTGCCCCTGGTAGACGCTGCTTGTCCACCTGAACCAGTTCCGCGTGTGGAAGCTGTACGCGAGTCGCGCCATCTCGTACGCCTTTTGGTGGTCGTTGTCGTACATGTGGATTCTCGCCAGGAGCGCCGTCGCGGCGATGAAGTTCAGGCGATGTCCCCTGTAATTCACGAACTCGTTTGGAGGACCGGTCGACCAGGAACTCGCGGATCTTAACCGGCCGGATACCGAAGTCATCCAGCTCCTGCAAAATACCGTGTCGACGGTCGCCAGTAACCTCCTGGCCGTCTCCATGTCCCGGATCACCCTGGCCATTACCGTGTCGGAGGTCACGTGCTCCGGCTGATGGTCCGGGTAAGTGGTCACGTATGGCATGTGTCCCTGCTCGCCGGTCACCGGCGCCGGGCAGAAGAGACGGAACAAGTCGAAATGGAGCAACGCGCGTATCCCGTGCATCTCCCCCAGTATCATCTGCTTCTCGACGTTCCCTAACTCGAAGAAGGAGGTGTCTTTGGCCGTCACCTCTTGAATGATGTTGTTGCAACTCGCGATGACATTGTAGGCGTGTTGCCAGATTTCCTCCGCGATGAGCATCGCCGACGACTCTTCCCACTCGAAATTGGCAGCCATGTAGAGGTCGTACGGGAGATAGGTGGAGGAGGTGGCCTGGTAATTTTGTCCTATGGCGCTGGCAAATCCCCAGCTCAAGTTTTTCGCGTATAGCGCCGTGGAAGAAAGTTCCTTGTAAACGCCGTTTACCGCCATGCGAACCCCGTTGTTCGAACTGAAGATCTCCTCCTGGAGCAGTTCGTTGTCCGCGGAAACGTTTAGGAAATCGTCGCACGAGCATAGCACGCACAACGATAATAACCATATGATTCCTCTTTTTTTCATAGTGTTTTTCATTTAGAAGCTTGCATTTAAACTAAACGTGAACGTCCTGGCAAAGGGATAGGAAAGTCCCATCTCTCGCTTGATCGTGGAGATCGTGGCAATGTCCTTCATGTTAAATTGTACCCTCAACATGCTGAGATGTATTTTTTGCAGCACCCCCCGGTCTACGTCGTACGCCAGGGAAAGGGAGTTAAACGTGAGATTGTTGTTCTTCTGCACGAAGCGGGAGGTTGGACGGGTCACGTAGTAGCGATCTTGTATCGCTTTCAAGGGGGTAACGTCGCCTACCTCCTGCCACCTGTCCGTCAACACCCGGCGATCAACGTTGTAGTATTGCAGGTTCGCGTTCTCTACGTTCGTCACCAACGTCTTGTTGTATAAATCCCCGCCGAATTCAAACAGGAAGGTCGTGTAGAGCGTGAAGTTCCCGTAACGGGCATTCAGACCGAAAGCGCCTTGTCCCCAGGGTTCCGTGTCTCCTATCTTTTGTTGCTCGGCCGAACTCCAGTCGTACGTGATGGTCCCGTCTCGTTTCAGGAACACCTCTTTCCCGTTGGCCGGGTTTATGCCCAACGACTTCATCCCGTATATGGCGGTCAACGAACCGCCTTCCTCGTATTTCATGTACGATTTGGAGTATTCGGTATTGGATTCTGACGTCGAGAACAGGGAGAGTAAACTGACGTTCCTGTCCATTCCATATTCATCGAAGTATTCATCTACCCGTTCGTTGTAGCGTTTGAGGGATTCGGAGATCTTCAATATCTCGTTTTTATTGTGGGCGATGTTCCCGAACAGGTTAATATCCCACTGCCCGGAGTGATAAACCCGGGTCGTCAAGTCGATTTCAAATCCCCGGTTCAGGATCTCCCCGACGTTGTCCGTGTAGTTCATAAAACCGGATGAGGTGGGCAACGCGACTTCCGTGATAAGATCCGTGGTCTTCTTGTTATACACGTCCCATTTCAGGTGGAAGCGGTTGTCGAGCATCCTTATCTCCGAGCGAAGATTCCAGGTAAACTGTCGTTCCCACGTCAGGCTTTTGTTACCGAGATACATCAACTTGGCGCCGATGCCCGTCGGGTACCAGTCGTCCAACAACACGTTGAAGGTATTCCGGGCCATGTAAGGTTGGAAGTTTGTCTTACCGGTCAATCCCACGTTGCCGGTTACCCGGAGTAGATTAATCCACTCGATTTGCTTGACCCGCGGGTAATTGTGGATGTTTATCCCCGTGCCGGACGACCAGAAGGGCGCCCATTTCTGATCGGATCCGAATTCGGAAGAACCGTCAAAGCGTAGCGATCCATCCAGCAGGTATATGTCCCGGTAACTATAATTCAACGTGAAGAAAGTTCCGAACAGGCGCGTTTTGTTGTCCGAGAAGGTTGGCTTCGTCACGATTTCGTAGGCGTACGCGGGAGAATGGCGCTCGGCATCCGGGAAGCCGCGGTAATAGGAATTCATGTACCTGTAATCCGTGGAAACCACGTTAAAGCCGGCGGAGACGTTGATGTTATGCGATTCCACTTGTTGGTTATAAGCCCCGAATAAATTGGCGTTCCAACGGATCGTCTCCGTGCCCGTCTCGAGGAGACTCCCTTTTAAAAACAGGTCACCGCGACTGTAGACAGATGATGCCGGATCAGTAAATACCTTGCCCCAGGCATCTTTATAGCTCATGGCAACCTGTCCTTTGATGAATAGGTAATTGTTCAGATACCAGTTGAGGGAGAGGTTATCGGACAGCTCCGTGTATCCATTCTTGCTGAAGTTACCCAGAGAGGCCTCGTATAGCGGATTTTCGGGCACTGCCAGGCCGTTACCCCACTGGGGCAACATTTTTACCAGGTTACCGTCTTCGTCTTCCCATTGATCGTAGGGGTGTTTGTTCGTGTAATCGCTGAAAGTGCCGTAGGGAGAATCCTTCGCGTTGAGCACGTCATAGGTGATCCGGTTGCGGATCTGGAGGCCCTTGTAGCGATAATCCACCTCCATGCCCCCGCCTAAACGATCGCGGTAGGATTCCTTCATGACGCCGTTCTGGTTATTATAGTTTACCTCCAAGGCGAAACGCATGTGTTCGCTTCCCCCCTCGGCGCGTACACTGTGCTGGTGATTGAAGAGGGTGGTCAACGGTTGGGACAACCAGTAATTGTCCACGCCGATCAAGATGTTATTTCTCTTCCGTAGGTAGTACGAGTACAAGTCCCGGCGTTCCGCCTCGGCAGTCTGGGCTCCGCTGGAGGATACCCTCCACGGTTCGAAGAGGCCGGCGGCGACCTCCGCTTCCAGCTTCTCCTCGGCGTTCATCAAATTGTAGCTGGTCAGGTCCGGGGCGGTGATCGCGTAGTTGCCCGCGTAATACACCTTCAAGTCTCCCATTCGCGGGGGGATCGTCTCGATGACGAGCACGCCGTTGGAGGCGCGCGAACCGTATATGGCCGTCGCGGCGGCATCCTTCAAGATGGTAATCGCCTTGATCCGGCTGAGATCAAAGTCGTAAATCTTCTCCGCGCTGACCTCGAAGCCGTCCAGGATGAAGACGGGCAGGTTCGGGTTGTTCGTTAACGCGAACTGGGAGATATCGTCCGATAACACGCGATCCAGTTCCTTCACCCCGTCGATACCGGAGCGACCGCGGATGTAAAACTCCGGCAACGTGTTCGGGTCGGATCCCATCTCGTTGTTTTTTATCACGCGCAACGAGGGGTCGAACACCTGCAGGAGATCGACCAGGTTATTGTTGCCTACCTTCAAGATCTCCTCCCTGCTTACTTGCGTCACGGAGCCGGTGAAGCTCGATTTCCGGACGTTGGCGTAGCCGGTGACGATGACCTCTTTCAGTTCTTGTTCGTCCTCTTTCATCACCACGTTGATCGTGGTGTTCCCCGTGTACTTCACCTCCTGCTCGATCATGCCGACGAAAGAGAAGAGCAGGATGACCTCCCTCGCTTCCGGTACATTGAGGATGTAATACCCGTTCCTGTCCGTGGCGGAGCCGAGGGACATCCCTTTCAGGCGCACGGTCACGCCGAGGAGCGGTTGCCCTTGCTCGTCCACCACCCTCCCGGTGATTTGCAGCTCTTTCTGCTGGGCGGATTGTTTGCGCACGATGATCAGGTCGTTCTCGAACTTGTACTGCAAGCCGGTGCCCTCGAGGATGCGTCCCAGCACGCTGCCCAGCTCCTCGTCGGTGGCCTGTATCGAGAGGCGACCGACAGAGCGGGTTTGTTCCGCGCTGAAGACAAAGAAGAGGTTCGTCTGCTTCTGGATCTCGTCGAACAGGAACTTGATCGAGACGTTCTTCAGGTTCAAGGTTACCCGCTCGTGCCGCGCTTTCGCGTCAGCGGATAAGCCTGACGTGAAGAGAAGCAGGAAGGCGAAGCATAGCCCCGCGACCGCCAGGATTTTTTGTCTCCCGCGTTTACGGTAAATGGTCTCCATACATTTTTCTTTCATACATTTGCAATTAAATCATTAGTACTTGTTCAAGCTGTACGCGGTACAGGTTGAACGATCAGCGAGGCGGGAGGTGTTACAGCACCTTCCGCCTTTTATCTTGTATCTTTCACCGTGATCACTCGCCCGTTCACCTCGAAGTCCACGTCGATGATCTGGGCGATCGCGTTCAATATGGTATAGATATCGTCGTACCTCCTCAGGTGTCCCGTGAAGGGGTGACGGCGGATGGTGTCGTCCAGGTACGCGATCTCCACGTCGTACCACAGCGAGAGCGTCTGCATGATGTGCTCCAGCTCCTCTTCCTCGAAGATAAACTTACCGTCCTTCCACGCGATGTAGGGGTACACGTTCACGTGTTTCAACGCCAGTAACTCTCCCTCGCGCGAGAACAGGGCGAGTTGGCCGGGACTCATCATGATCTCCTTCCCGGTCGTCGCGCTTTGAATCCCGATGCTTCCTTCTATTAATACCGTTTGTATCCCGTCCTTCTCGCGCGTGCTCATCGCGAACGTTGTCCCGTGCACCTGGACGCGTATCCCGTCGACGATCACGTGGAACGGTCGTTCGCGTTCCTTCGCGATCTCGAAGTATGCCTCGCCCGACAGCTGCACTTCCCGCTTGTCGGCGTCGAACGGGACGGGATACTCCAGCCTCGTGTCCGCGTTCAGGTAGACCATAGAGCCGTCGGGGAGGTAGACGCGGTATTCCCCGCCGCGCGACGTGCGCAAGATGTCGCGGCGTTGCCGGACGCTCTTGTCGGGCCTGTCGGCGTAGACGATGCCCGCGCGCGTGCTGTCGACGCGGGCGATACCTTCGGCGTCGATGGGCTGGCTGCCGCCCGATTGCAGGGAGAACACGGTGCCGTCGGAGACGGTGAGCGTGGCGCGCGTGCTTCCCGGCTTGATCGCGGCGTGTTCTCCCGCGGGGATCTCTCGCGGGACGGGCCACGCCTGCCACACGAGCAGGGCGATGACGACGATTGCCGCCGCCGCGTAATATCTTGCCGCGGCAAGCGCCCGTCGCTTCCGGTAGCCGATCAGGCGGTCGAATTCCCTCAACCGTCGTTGCTTGTCTGTTTGACGGAAGAAACGTTCCCGTTCCGTGATGCCGTTGCCCGACGTCACCCGGTCGAAGAACGCCTTGTTGTCATGGTGCTCGTCGATCCATCGCGCCAGGGTTTCGCGTTCTTCTCCCGTGATCTCCCCGGTGATGTGTTTCCGGATCAGTGGTATAATCGTGTAGTGCATGTGTGTCGCTATTTTTATTTATAAAAGAAGACGATCACGGGCTCAAGAAGGGGTACGTGATGCTTCGTTTTGTGATGATTTTATTTTAGCGGGAGGTCGGCCCGGGCGAGATTCTGTAATGTTTTCGCTCCCGCGACGTGTAGATTGCACGCGGGCGGGGCGTTCAAGCGGCCTCGATGACGTGCAGGAGGAGGAGCAGGAGGTAGAGTTTCCCCATTCGTTCCCTGATGTAGCGGGAGGCTTTCTTCTTTTGCGTTTTGACGGTCAGGATGGACAGGCCCAGCGACGCGGCGATCTCCTCGTTTTTCTTTCCCTGGAGGTGGAGGTGGAAGATCTCCCGGCAGCGGCGGGGCAGCTCGCCGACGGCTTGCAGCAAGGCGCGGTAGATCTCCTCTTCCATGATTTTCCAGTCCATCTCGTCGTCGGTTTCCGTTCCCTTGGCGGAGAGGTATCTTTCCTCGACCTTTTTGTGCTTGAGCCAGTCGAGGCTCATGTGCTTGACGGAGGTGTAGAGGAACGTCTTGAAGCCGTTGTAGGAAAGGTATTCCCGGTTGCTTTCCCACAGGCCGGCGAACAGCTCTTGCACGATGTCCTCGGCGACCTCCTTGCGGCCAACGTAGCGCGTGGAAAAATAGACCAACGAGTTAAAAAAGTCGTTGAACAAGTCGTGAAAGGCTTGCTTGTTTTTCCGGTTGATTTGTTCGATGATCGCTCGCTCGTCTATTGCCATATCGTACCCCTTTCGTGTGCTTGCTGTTACTTGCCGGTCAACCGTCGAAGATTGGCCCTGGTTCCCCCGGTTCCGAGGGGGAGTTCGCGATTGTACGAATTTTCGGGTAAATAATCGCGGGCGGTCGCGCCATTTTCGCCGGGCGCGCGAAAAAAGAGGGGGGCAAAATGAAGGGAAACGAGGCATCACGGCAGGAGCGGGAGGGGGGGCTCGCGCCTCGAGGCGGGTGCCCAGATCCTCGAGGCGGGTGCCCGGATCCTCGAGGCGGATGCCTGGATTCTCGAGAAGTGTGGGCAGATTCTCGAGAAGTGTGCCCGGATTCTCGAGAAGTGTGCCCGGATTCTCGAGAAGTGTGCCCGGATTCTCGAGAAGTGTACCCGGATTCTCGAGAAGTGTGCCCGGATTCTCGAGAAGTGTGACCAGATTCTCGAGAAGTGTGCCCGGATTCTCGAGAAGTGTGCCCGGATTCTCGAGAAGTAAGCCCGTAAACTCGTCCGATATTCATTTTAAATCGTTAGTTTTGCCAACGAAAATCATCATGCACATGAAAACAGACAAGAACAAAAAAACCACCCTACTCGTCATGGCTGCCGGCCTCGGCTCCCGTTTTGGCGGGTTAAAACAGCTGGCCCTGCTCGGCCCGAGGAAGAAAACCCTCCTGCACTACTCCATCCATGACGCCGCGCGCGCCGGTTTCGACAAGATCGTCTTCATCATCCGCGACAGTTTCGCGCGGGAATTCCGCGACGCCGTCGGGAAAGAGGCCGAGGAGAAGGCCGAGACGCGCTACTGCTTCCAGGACATGAACCGTCTCCCCGGCGGCCTCCCGCCCGTCGAGCGCGAGAAGCCGTGGGGCACGGCGCACGCCATCTGGTCGGCCAGGGAGGAAATCGACGGGCCGTTCATCGCCATCAACGCCGACGACTTCTACGGGCAGGAGGCGTTCGTGAAGCTGCACGAGTTCCTCTCCGCCAACGACGACGAGCGCCTCTTCGGGCTGGCCGGCTATCGCCTGGCATCGACCCTCTCCGAGAACGGGAGCGTGGCACGCGGCGTCTGCTCCGTGGACGACGACCATTTCCTACGGAGGGTCATCGAGACGCCACGCATCGCCCGCGACGGCGACGAGATCCGTGACCTCGCGAGCGGCATAGCGCTCGACCCCGACACGCCCGTGTCCATGAACTTCTGGGGGTTCACCCCGCTGCTCTTCGACGAGATCGAGAGGCAGTTCGCCGACTTCTACCGGGAGCGTCGCCTCGACCCGAAGGCCGAGATGTATATCCCCGGCGTCGTGGACAAGATGCTCGGGCGCGGGGAGGTGCGCGTCAAGGTGCTCGACATCGCCGCCCGCTGGTTCGGCGTCACCTACAAGGAAGATACCGGTCTCGTCAACGACGCGCTGGAAGCCTTCGAGAGACAAGGGCTGTACACCGACCTGTAAACGCGCGACGGGATCATGGAGAACGAGAGGCTACGGAAGATTTACGACGCGTTCGCCGCGAGCGGGAGGTTCGTCTCGGCGACCCCACTCGAGCGGGAGGACGCTTACCACGTCGTCGCCAACGAGGAAGCGGAGTATATCCTCCAGCGCCTCCGTCCCGGTATCCCCGACCGCGTCCCCGACATGATCCGCAACAGGGAGATGGTCTACGGCCACGTGCGCAACAAGCTCATCCAGCAAAACGTGCGGGACATCACCCGCAAGCACGTCACCTGCTTCCACACCTACCGGCAGCAGCCCTATTACAAGGATCACGAGGGGAATTACTGGACGCTTACCCTCTTCATCAAGGAGACGCGCGCCAGCGAACACGTCACCACGCCCGCCGTCGCGCGGGAGATCGGCGCGGGGCTGGGAACGTTCGTGCAACGCACGAGGGATTTCGACCCGCGGCTGCTCAAGGAGAGCATCCCCTCGTACCAGGACGTCCGCGAGTGGCAACGGCAGCTGCAAGAGTCCGTCGACGCGGCAAGCGACGACAGGAAGGTCTCGTGCGCCACGGCCATCGACCAGCTCCGCCCGTTCGACGAGAACGCCCGCGCGTGGCAAGACGTGCTGGACGACGAGGCGCTCCCCGCGCGCGTGGCGCATAACGCCTTCAGCGCCGGGAACGTCCTCCTCGACAGGAACGAAAAGCCGCTCTGCGTGATTAACCTCGAGACCGTCATGGCGGGTGTCCTCCACCACGACTTCGGCGACGGCGCGCGCTCGGCCTGCGCGCCCGCCGGGAAGCTCGACGGCGGCTTCTTCCGCGAGTTTACCTCCGGGTTCATGCAACAGGCAGGACGCCTCCTCGCCCGCAAGGAGCGGGAGACGCTCTACCTCGCCTGCGAGCTGATGCCCTACCTGCAAGCCACCAGGAGGCTCGTCGCCTTCCTCCGGGAAGGACTGGCACGCGACCTCCGGGAGGCCACGGCGCACGTCGCCTTCCTCATCTCCGCCGCCGCCGCGCGGCGCGCCACGAGGGAATGTATCGCCTCGTGCTCGTGACACTCCTTTAATATTACACCGATCATGAAAAAATTACTCCTCGCCACGGGAATCCTCCCGCTTCTCCTGCTCGCCTGCGGGGAAAAACCGAACATCCTCGTTAACGGGGAAATCAAGGAAGGCGCCGGGACAACCGTCTACCTGGAACGGATCGACCCGGACGGGTCGCGCCTCGTCGACTCCGCGCGCGTCAACGCCAGCGGGAAGTTCTCCATCGCGACCCGCGACACCCTCCCCCCCGTCTTCTACTCCCTCAGGTTCTCCAACGGCGAACGCGTTACCCTCGTCGCCGCGCCGGGAGATACCCTCACCGTCACCGGGACGCTCAACGGGATTCACGATAACTACTGGGTGGAAGGCTCCGACGACGCCCTTTGGATTAAGCTGCTCGACTTCCAGATGAGCCGCACCGTCGCCCGCGTCGACTCCCTCGGCAGGTTGCGCGACAGCATCCCCGCCGGCCCCGCCTTCGACGCGCGGAGGGCCACCGTGGAGGCCGCCTTCCGGGAGACCCTCGAGAAGCAGCTCACCTTTACCCGTGACTTTATCCTCGACCACGCCATCTCGCCGGCCGCCTATTACGCCCTCTACCAGCGGATCACTCCCGACCTTGTTGTCATGGACGAGGTGGCCGACTACCAGTCGTTCAAGATCGTCGCCTCCTCCATGAGCGCCCTCTACCCCGGGTCGCCGTACACCGTCTCCCTCCTGAATCACCTGAAGACCATCGCCGCGCGCCTCCGCGATCAACAGCTGCGGGAGCTTATCGACAACGCCGAGGGATCGCTCCCACCGGCGCGCCTGCCCGACGTGAAGGGGAAGATCATCGACCTCGCCGAGATGAAGGCCCGGCTCGTTATCCTCGACTTCACGCTGCTCACCGCCAGGGAAAGCCTCGAGCACGTCAAGGAGATGCAACGCGTGCACGAGAAGTATCGCTCGCGCGGCGTCGCCATCTACCAGGTGTGCCTCGACCCCAACCGCCTCGCCTGGGAGGAGATGGTCGAGCGCCTCGGCATCACCTGGACTTGCGTCCGCGACGAGAACGCCCTCCAGAGCCGCGTCGCCGCCGCCTGGAACGTCAAGGAGATCCCGGCCAATTATATCATCAACGACAAGAAGGAGATCGTCGGGAAGAATCTCCACGGGACGCGCCTCGATGAACGCGTCGCCGAACTCCTCGCGCGATAATCCACGCCCATGCAAGATAAACGCGTCTTTTTCCTCTCCGACGCCCACCTCGGCGCGAAGTTTCTCCGCGATGACCGGGAGAGAGAACGGAAGCTCGTCGCCTTCCTCGAGAGGATCGCGACCGGCTGCGAGGCGCTTTACCTGCTGGGGGACATGTTCGACTTCTGGTTCGAGTACAAGCGCGTCGTCCCCCGCGGCCACGTCCGTTTTCTCGGCCTCCTCGCCCGCCTTACCGACGCCGGCATCCCCGTCCACTTTTTCACCGGCAACCACGACGCCTGGGCTTTCGATTACCTCCGCGACGAGTGCGGCGTCACCCTGCATCACCGCGACGAGTGGCTTACCCTGCACGGGAAGCAGTTCCTCGTCGGGCACGGCGACGGGCTGAATCCCGCCGACAAGCGGTATCTCCTCCTCCGGCGCGCCTTCCGCTCGCCCGCCCTCCAGCGCGCCTTCCGCCTCTTGCACCCCGACGCCGGGATACGGCTCGCCAACGGCTGGTCGGCCCGGTCGCGCGCGCGCCGCGGCGGACTCGTCGAGGCCCCGCCGTACCGTGGCGATGACCGCGAGGGGATCGTCCTTTACTGTAAACGGGTGCTGCAGGAGCGACACGTCGATTATTTCATCTTCGGTCACCGGCATCTCCCCGCGGACGTGCTCCTCGCACCGGGAAGTCATTACATCAATACCGGCGACTGGATCTCCCATTTCAGCTACGCCACGTTCGACGGCTCTACCGTGAAGCTGCTCCGCGAGGCATGACGAAGCGTTCCTTCCCGCCGCTCGCCGGCGAACGCGTCACGGTGCTCGTCCTCGGCTCGCTCCCCGGCGAGCGCTCGCTGGCCGTGAACGAGTATTACGGCCACCCCCGCAATCGCTTCTGGCAAGTGATCGCGCGCGTCACCGGGCAATCCCTCCCGACGAGTTATCACGAGAAGACGTCGCTCCTCTCCCGTGCCGGCATCGCCCTCTGGGATGTCGTCAGGGAGGCCGACCGCGAGGGAAGTCTCGATAGCGATATCCGCCACGAGGTGCCGAACGATATCCCGCGGTTTGTTGCCGAACACGCCGGCACGCGCCTGGTCGTTTTTAACGGACAAACACCGGCAGCTCTCTTCAAGAAGCATTTCTCTCTATTTCCCGACATTCCCCTCGTCACCCTCCCCAGCACCAGCCCCGCTAACGCCGCCTGGCATATCGACCGCCTCTGCCAGGCATGGCACGATACCCTCCTGCAGTATCTCTGACCAGGCAAGGGGGAAAATGTTTTCCCCCCTGCACCCCCC
>JAIRKS010000060.1 GCA_031259905.1 Odoribacteraceae bacterium | reverse complement strand
CAACTTGCGTCGCAAGTTGCGCGACTTGCGGCGCAAGTTGCGCGACTTGCGACGCAAGTTGCGCGACTCCCGGCGCAAGTTGCGCGACTCCCGGTGCAAGTTGCGCGACTTGCGACGCAAGTTGCGCGACTCCCGGCGCAAGTTGCGCGACTTGCGTCGCAAGTTGCGCGACATTTCACGAGCATTGGGCAACATTCGGGGGGCACCGGGCGATTTTCGGGGAGCATCGGGCGACGTGCAAGGGGGAAAGAGATTTAAAGCGTCTACCTCGACAGTTCCCGTAGCTTCTCCACGTCCAGTATCCGGAGGCGTCTCCCCCTGGCCTCGACGATCCGCTCGTTTTTCAGATCGGAGAGGAGGCGGATGAGCGTCTCCGTGGCGGTGCCGACGAGGTTCCCGAGATCCTCCCTCGTCAGGTTGAGCAGCAACATGCCGTCCTCCTCGATCCCGAAGTCCGTCGCGATGTGCAGGAGGCTCTCCGCGAGGCGCGTTCTCACGGTTTTTTGCGCGATATTCTTGATATAGCGGTTGGCCTCCCCCAGCTCCTTGCAGGCGATTTGGATCATCTCGCGGGCGAAGGCGGGGTCGCGGTCGATGGCCTGGAGGAGCGCCCGTCCGGGGACGCGGCAAAGGACGCAAGGCGCGAGGGCACGCGTGGAGGTGCACGTCGGCTCTTCCATGATGATGGAGCGGAAGCCGAAGATGTCGCCTTCCTTCCCGAGGCGGATGATCTGCTCTTTCCCCTCGCTGCCGGTCTGGAAGATCTTCACGGCCCCGGAATAGAGCAGGAAGCATCCCTTGACGCGGGTGTTTTCCGCGTAGACGAGTTCTCCTTTCCTGTACTCTTTCACGGAGGCGTTCTCGAGGAACGTCTCGAGTTCCCCGTCGGGGACGTGCCTGAAGGTTTGCTTGAATTTCCGGACGCACCGGGAGAGGTCGGGGAGGGGTGTTTCTTCTTTCATGACGTTATTTATGGTGGCGAGGCGGCGGGGCATCCCCGTCGCCCGGCAAATATACTCGTTTCCCGCCGTTTCCCGTCGCGCGTTTCCGCCTTTTTCCCCGCGCCAGGGCGAAGCGCGCGAGGCTCCCGGCGACGGCGCCCGTCGCGTCCGCCAGCAGGTCCGTCCACTCGCCGTCGCGCCCGAGGTAGTGATCCTGCAACAGTTCTATCGCCCCGCCGTAGGCCGTGCAGCAGAGGACGACGAGCGCGATCAGTCGCGCCGCCCCGACCCGCGTCCACGCGCGCAGCGCGCCGTGCAGCAGGAAGCTCATCACGAGGAACAGGAAGAGGTGCACGAGCTTGTCCGCGTGAGGGATCAGCGCCGCGCGGGGGACGGGCGTCGCTCCCGGGGGGATGGCGCACAGGACGAGGATGACGATCGCCCACGCGATGTTACGAAGGAGGAGGAGGCGACGGCGGCGGTTCATTTCTTGACGAATTTACGCGTGAGGTATCGCACCGGGAAGTGCGAGGCGGCGGCGCCGGTGGCGAGGACGACGAGCATGATCGCCAGCACCTCGTCCCACGCGATTTTCACGGGGTAGGCCTCGACGAGGTAGCTTCCCTCGCCCAGCGAGACCAGCCCGAAGCGTTCTTGCAGGAAGCAGAGCGTGATCCCCGCGAGGAAGCCGGCGGCGGCTCCCGACGCGGTGATCATCAGCCCCTCGACGCGGAAGATCGAGGCGATGCGCTCTCTGCTCATGCCCAGCGCCCGGTAGACGGAGAGGTCTTCTTTCTTGTCGATGATTAGCATGGAGATGGAGGCGACGATGTTGAACGACGCGACGCCGAGGATGAAGAAGAGCAGCAGGAAGATGACGAGTTTCTCGGAGCGCATCATCGCGTAGAAGGAGGCGTTGAGGTCGTACTTGTCCTCGAGCTTGTACCTGTCGTCGACGGGGAAGCTCTCCTTGAAGGCTTTCATCTGGCCTGGATCGCGGAGGGCGATTTCGATTTTCGAGAAGCTGCCGGTCGCGTTGAAGAGGCGGCGGGCGAGGTCGATGCCGGTGACGAGGTACCTGGCGTCCAGCTCCTGTCGGGTGGCGAAGATGCCCACCGGGTAGACGCGGTCGCTGGAGAGCGACGAGAGGAAGCCGCCGCCGCCGGGGTAGTAGAGCGTGACGGGGGAGCTTGTCCCCAGGCGCGCGCGGAGCGCCGAGGCGACGCCCACGCCGAGGATGGCCGCGTTTTTCTCGTTCTCCCTGGTGGCGAAGTGTCCGCGGATGATGGCGGCGGAGAGGTTCTCGTGACGGTCGTATTCCTCGCCCACTCCCTTGACGATGACGGGGGTCACGTGCTCGCCGTGCCTGGCGATGGCGACGTCTTCCGCGACGACCTGGTAGTGGAGCACTCGCTCCTCGCGGGCGATCCGCCGCTCGAGGGCGGTGTCGACGGGCGCGAACTTGCCGCGCGCGGGCGAGAGCGTCACGTCCGGCGTGAAGCTGCCGGCGGCCTCGTCGAGGAGCAGGTCGATGCCGTTGAAGACGGAGAGCACGACGACGAGCGCGGCAGAACCGACGGCAATGCCCGCGACGCTGATGATGGAAATGATGTTGATGACGTTCTGCTTTTTCGGCGAGAAGAGGTAGCGCCGCGCGATGAACAGGGGGAGTTTCATCTTTTATTTCAGGAGTTCGTCGATCTTCTGGATGTAGTCGAGGCTATCGTCCGCGAAGAAGCGCAATTCCGGCACGACGCGCATCTGTTTCCCGATTTTCCTTCCGAGGAGGAAGCGGATGGTCTTGTTGTTTGCCACGAGGGAGCGGAGCACCTCGCCGGTCAGCGACGAGGGGAAGATGCTGACGTAGACGCGCGCGTACGAGAGGTCGGGGCTTACTCTCACGACCGTCACCGAGAGCATCGCTCCTCCCGCGTATTCCTTACATTCTCCCCGGAACATTTCGCTCAGATCCCGCTGGATCAAGCGCCCCACCCTGTTTTGTCTGATCGAATCCATGATGATAAAATTTCTCGCGAAGGTAGCGAATTAAACGGGAGTTTTGCTACCTTTGCCACCGCGAAAGCAATAACGAGATGTAGCGCAGTTGGTAGCGCGCCACGTTCGGGACGTGGAGGCCGCTGGTTCAAGTCCAGTCATCTCGACCGGTTTTTTTCCCCGCGGGAACGTTCAACTGGAGTATCGTGATAACGGCTCCGGTTTTTTTTGTCCCCGCCCCCCGCGGGGGGACTATTCCGCGAGCAGGCGCACGTCGAGGTCGTCGATGCAAAGCCCCTCGTTGGCGAGGAGGGCATGATCCCCGGCGGTATAGGCGCGCACTTCCACGCGCAGTATCTTCGCTCCCACGGGGGCGCGGAACTTGTTCTCGTTCCCGAAGACATCGATCCACCCGTCCGTCGCGCCCGCCTCCGCGGTCTGTATGGCGGCGCTCGCCGCGGCGGGAAGCGCCGACGAGGCGGTTTTCCTCCACGTGCAAAAGACCCTCCACTTGTAGGCGTCCGTGTTCGAGTTCACGCGCGCCCGCAGCCGGTAACACCTTCTTTCCGTCACCGCCACGTCCTGGTAGATGTAACTCCTTGGCTCCAGCAGGCAGGCGCGTTTGCCCTCGGCGACGCGGGCGACACTCGCGCGGGCTGTCGCGTTGACGCCGTCGCGGTTGTACTTCCACCCCGCGGGGAGGGTATCCGCGCTCCAGGTCTCGAACCCGGCGTTCGCGAGCAGGTTACCCCCCGTCGGGACGCCCGCCGCGGGGGTATTGTCCGCGGCCACCTCGTCGAGGTCGCCCAGCTCGAGGGATCCCCCGTTGATGACGTTCGCCTCGTCCCACGATTGCAGGCTGAACGCGAATCCCAGCGGCGAGGTGGGGAGGTATTTTCCCGCGACCGCGACGACGCGGTTGTCCTCGATGGCCGGCGATAACTTCATGAATCCCCGGTAGGTGACGGGGCCGATGGAGTAGAGCACGCCGATTTCCGCTTTTCCCGCGGCGACGGGGAAGGTCATGATCTCTGCCGTGGCCGACGGGCTTCCACGCGTGTAGTCCACGCGCTTGACGACGCGGGCGCCGGTGCCCGTCGCCTTGCCTCCCGCGGGGATCGACGCCGGCGCGTTGGCCAGCTCGATCGCGAGGGAGTCGATCCCGGGGGGCAGGTTGGTTAGCGTGACCCGTATTTTCCCCACTCGCCGCGCCAGGGGGACGGTGATCGCCGCGTCCTTATTCATCGTGACGTTGACTTGCTTGCTCGCCGTCAGGAAGTCGGGGGCCTCGCGGTACGCGTCGCCTTCCTTGAGGAGGTTGAGGGTGATTTTCTCCAGCGGGTCGCCGATGTTGCAGGTGACCTCTTTTTCTCCCGGCCCGTTGGCGATGAAGAGCAGCTCGTATTTCCCGACGGGGAGGTTCACGGTGACCCCGTTGCCGGGGGAGCTGGTGGCGGGGAAGTAGAAGTAGCGCGCGACGACGGCGTCTTGTAACACGATGACGCGGAGCGAGGTGAGGCCCGATAGCAGGGTCTCCCCCGATTCCAGCTCGAATGCCTCGAGGAGGATTCTTGTCTCTTTCCCCTCGAGCGGCTCTTGCTCGTTGCACGAAATGACAAAAAGGGCGAGCACGGCGAGTAATGTTCCTTTCATTCTGACACGTTTTTTGATGAGCCGCGAAGGTATAAACGATTCCCGGAAAAGCAATGGCTCGCAGGGGCATGATTCACGGAAATCGCGTCGCGGCGTGCCGGGGTTTTTCGTTCGGGAGACCGGGTGCTGCATGATACAAGGTGTCGTCCCCGCGGAACGGTATGAACGACGTCGCGATTTGAATTTTTTAAGATTCGTCGCACCTTCGTGCAATTTAAAAAAATTAGGATTCTCACACGGATTTTTACGGTCGTCTACCGGACTATTGTTCACGTGCTTAAGGGTGTTTCCCTGGCCTTAAAGTGCCGTTCGGGGACTTTTGGTTAATTCCCCGCCACTCGTGGAGGATCTTCCTCCACTCGTGGAGGATCTTCCTCCACGACCGGGGGATCTTCCTCCACGGCCGGGGGATCTTCCTCCACGGCCGGGGGATCTTCCGCTATTCATGACAGAAGGAGCGCCAAACGATGGTTTGACGCCCCTTTCTCTGGTGGTACTGTAATATAGAGGAGCGGGGAATGTCTCCCGCGTGTTGATCCTGGCGGGCGGGGTCGGTGCCGGTTACTTCACCTCCCAGGTTTCCCCGCTGTTGAGGAGGTCATCGACGGAGTGTAGCGGGGAGGTGGCCTTGACGGCGGTGATTTGCGCCTCAAGGGCGTCGTTGTAGGTGTGCCCCTCGACGTCGCGAATGACGCCGAGCGCGACGGGGAAGTCGGGCGCCTTCATGTGGACGAGCATCCAGTGCATGGAGGGGTTCTCGGAGCGGGCGTCGTGGACGAGGATGTCGTCGATAGTGACGCCGTGCTTGCCGGTTTCGACGACGCGCAGCATCCCGTTCCGGTCGACGACGAGGCCCTTCTCCTTGTTTTTCCCGAAGAGCATGGGTTGCCCGTGGCGGAGGATGAGTTGGCGGTCTTCCTTGTGCTCCTTGTCGGTGATGGCGGCGTGGACGCCGTCGGCGAAGATGACGCAGTTCTGGAGGATCTCGACGACGGCGGTGCCGTGGTGTCGCGCGGCCTCCTTGATGACGTCGGCGGTGAGGTTGACGCTGGTGTCGATGGATCGGGCGAAGAACTTTCCTTGCGCGCCGATGACGAGTTCGCCGGGGTTGAAGGGCATCTCGATGGTGCCGTAGGGGGATGTTTTCGTCTTGGTGCCGAGCTTGGTGGTCGGGGAGTATTGTCCCTTGGTAAGCCCGTATATCTCGTTGTTGAAGACGAGCATGGTGATGTCGATGTTCCTGCGGATGGCGTGTATGAAGTGGTTGCCGCCGATGGCGAGGGCGTCGCCGTCGCCGGAGATCTGGAGGACGTTCAGGGCAGGGTTGGCGCTTTTGGCGCCGGCGGCGATGGCGGCGGCTCGCCCGTGGATGGTGTGGAAGCCGTAGCAGTTCATGTAGTAGGGGAGGCGGGAGGAGCAGCCGATGCCGGAGATGATGGCCCACGATTCGCGCGGGTGGCCGAGTTCGGCGAGCGCCTTCTGGATGGAGTTGATGATGCCGTGGTCGCCACAGCCCGGGCACCAGCGTATCTCCTGGTCGCTCTTGAAGTCCTTGGGGGTATAGTTATTTTCAGCCATGTGTTACTTTGTTATGATTTCGATGATTTTTTCTTTCAGCTCGGTGACGGTGAAGGGCAGCCCGGCGACCTTGTTATACTGGAGGTAGTTGAACCGGGGGTACGCGCCGCGGAGGTGCAGGGCGAATTGCCCGAGGTTTAGCTCGCAGACGAGGATATTGTCGAATCGCGCGAAGATCTCGCCGGTGTTCGCGGGGAGTGGGTTGATGTAGGTGAAGTGCGCGAGGCTGACGGGGTGTCCCTCTGCCCGCAGCTCCTCGACGGCGGTGTAGAGGTGCCCGTGCGTCCCTCCCCACCCGACGAGGAGCAGCTTCCCGGAGGGGTCGCCGAAGAGTTGTTGTTCGGGGATATATCGGGCGACGCGGGCGATTTTTTCCTGCCGGAGGTCTGTCATGAGCTGGTGATTTTCGGGGACGTAGCTGATTTCCCCGGTGATGTTCACCTTTTCAAGCCCGCCGACGCGATGTTCGAGTCCTTTCGTCCCGGGCAGCGCCCAGGTGCGGGCGAGCGTTTCGGGGTCGCGGGCGTACGGCTTGTAGTCGTCTCCTTCCCTGGCGACGCGCGGGGTGATGGGGGGGAGGTCTTTCATTGCCGGTATTTTCCACGACTGCGCGCCGTTGCCGAGGAAGCCGTCGGTGAGGAGGATGACGGGCGTCATGTGCTCGATGGCGATCTTGGCGGCACGGAAGGCGGCGTGGAAGCAGTCGCCCGGCGTCCCGGCGGCGATGACGGGCAGGGGGGACTCGCCGTTGCGCCCGTGGAGGGCTTGCAGGAGGTCGGACTGCTCGGTTTTGGTGGGCAGCCCGGTGGAGGGGCCTCCCCGTTGCACGTCGACGATGACGAGGGGTAGTTCCGCCATCACGGCGAGACCGATAGCCTCGCTCTTGAGGGCCAGGCCGGGGCCGGAGGTGGTGGTGACGGCAAGACTCCCGGCGTAGCTCGCGCCGATAGAGGTGCATATCCCGGCGATCTCGTCTTCTGCCTGGTAGGTTTTCACGCCGAGTTCCCGGTGTATGGCGAGTTCCTGGAGGATGTCCGTCGCCGGGGTGATGGGGTAGGAGCCGCAGAAGAGCGGGAGGCCGGCTTTCTCCGCGGCGGCGATGAGTCCCCAGGCGGTGGCCTTGTTGCCGGTGATGGTGCGGTATCTTCCTTTCTCGATGGTGGCGTGCTTGACGTCGAAGTGCACGGCCAGCGCGTGGACGTTGCCGGCATGGTTGTATCCTGCCTGGAGGACTTTCCTGTTGGCGGCGGCGAGGTCGAGTTTCTTGCCGAACTTCTGGTTGAGGAGGGCCTCGGTGTGTTCGAGGGTCCTGTCGAACATCCAGAGGGTCATCCCGAGCGCGAACATGTTTTTACACTTCACGATGGTCTTCTGGTCCAGTCCCGATTCCTTGAGGGCCTCCCCGGTGAGAGTAGTGATGGGGACGGGGACGAGGTTATAGTCTTGCATGGCGGGGTCCGCGAGGGGGTTCTCGGAGTAGCCGGCCTTTTCGATATTCTTCGCGTTGAAGGCGTCGTTATTCACGATGATCGTCGCGCCTTTCTTTATCCACCTCAGGTTTGCCTTGAGCGCGGCGGGGTTCATGGCCACGAGGACGTCGGCGAAATCCCCCGGTGTTTTCACGGGATTATCGCCGAAATGCACCTGGAAGCCGGAGACGCCGCCGACGGTGCCTTGCGGGGCGCGGATTTCTGCCGGGTAGTCGGGGAACGTGGATACCTCGTTGCCGAAGAGGGCGGCCGCGTCGGAGAATTGTTGTCCCGTGAGTTGCATGCCGTCCCCGGAATCCCCGGAAAAACGGATGACAACTTCTTTTCTCTCGATCACTTTTGTGTCGTTATTCATAGTCGTTACTAGGTTTGTGATTGTTTTTTTTATGTTATAAAGCAGGGCAAAGGTATGGATTCGTCCATGTAAACAAACACGTCGGTCTTTATTTTTTTTCACGGTGATTTCCCCGCGTGGCGTAAATCGTTACATTCGCGAAACAAATTGAAAAACGGTTATTATCATGAAAGTAGCAGTAGTCGGGGCAACGGGGCTTGTTGGACGCAAGATGTTGCAAGTATTAGAAGAGCGGGCATTTCCCGTGACGGAATTTCTCCCGGTAGCCAGCGAGCGATCCGTTGGCAAGACGGTAACGTTCAAGGGGGACGCGTACAAGGTCATTGGCATGGAAGAGGCCGTGGCGGCTCGCCCGCGGGTGGCGCTTTTCTCGGCGGGGGGGAGTGTCTCCCTCGAGTGGGCGCCTCGTTTCGCCGGTGTCGGCACGACGGTCGTGGACAACTCTTCCGCCTGGCGCGCGGATCCCGGGAAGAAGCTGGTGATCCCGGAGATCAACGCGGGGGTGCTGACGCGGGAGGACAAGATCATCGCGAACCCGAATTGCTCCACGATACAGATGCTGGTGGCGATCGCCCCGCTGCACGAGCGGTACGGCATCAGGAGGATCGTGGTCTCCACGTACCAGTCCATCACCGGGACGGGCGTCAGGGCTGTGCGGCAGATGGAGGCCGAGCGGGCGGGGGAGAGCGCGGAGAGGGTCTACCCGTACCCGATCGACAAGAATTGCCTGCCGCAGTGCGACGCGTTTACCGGCAACGGGTACACGAAGGAGGAGATGAAGCTCGTCAACGAGACGCGCAAGATCCTGGACGAGTCGATCCGCGTCTCGGCCACGGCCGTCCGCGTCCCCGTCGTGGGGGGGCACTCGGAGAGTATAAACATCGAGTTCGCCAGGGATTTCGACATCGACGAGGTGCTCTCGATCCTGCGCGGGGCGGAGGGCGTGGTCGTGCAGGACGACCCCGGGAATGCCCTCTACCCGATGCCCATCACGGCGAACGACCGCGACGAGGTGTTCGTGGGACGCGTCCGGCGCGATTTTTCCCGCGAGAATTCGCTTAACTTGTGGGTGGTAGCGGACAACCTGCGCAAGGGCGCCGCCACGAATGCCGTGCAGATCGCGGAGTACCTTTACCGGAATTCCTTGTTGTAAAGATCGTCCCACTCGACCGTCGTGGCGAGGGGAGGGCTGCCGGTCTCGCCGCACGTGAAGCAGGAGTAGCCCGCGTCGACGGGGCAGCGGTGGACGTGGAGCGGGAGACGGGTATTGTCGTCGTGCAGGACGATGCCCGTCTCTCCTGTTTCTACCCGGAACGTCGATAGCGGTCGGGTAAGTCCCGTGCCCAGGTATTTCAGGAAGCTCTCCTTGATCGCCCAGTAGTCCGCGAGCGCGCGTTCCCGCTCTTCCCCCGCGAGGGAGAGGAGCGCGGCGACCTCCCCCGCGTGAAAGAAGCGGGTGGCGATCTCGAGTCGTACCCTCCCGTGCCGTTCGATATCGATCCCCACCTCCTTGCCGGAGAAGGCGGCCACCACGCGCTCCCCGGAGTGAGAGACGTTAAAGTACAATCCCCTTACACCTTTAATATAGGGTTTCCCTTTTTCTCCTTTCCGTATCTCGTGGTTATCGCCGCGTCCTTGTTCCCGGAGGAAGCGCCGCACCAGCGCCTCCCCTGCCGCGTGCCTCAGCGCGACCATCGGCTTCCCCCGGAGGTCGTCCCGTTCCCCGGCGGGGATTCGCGTGAACAGTACTCGCAACATGTCGCGGGATTCAGTCATTGCCGGCGTGTTCTTTCCTTCCTGTCGCGGCGGCGTTTGACGCGTTCATCGTGCCGCGTTGTCCAGCGGGAGAGCAGGCGGGTCATCCTCGCCGGGTCGGAGTTCGTCAGGCGGGCGTACTCGCCGGCGATGACGCGGATCATATCCTCGTCGGCGTTCAGGCGGTAGAAATTCCTCAGTCCCTCGCGCGGGGAGACGCGTTTAAACCTCATGCGATTCAGGTCCACGAGATCGAAGCGGTAGCCGTCGCCGTCGCGCGTGATCAGCGTGTTACCGGGCGAGTGGTCGAGGAAATAAATCGAGTGGCGGTGCAGCTCGCGCGTGAAGCGGGTAAAGGCTTTCAGCAACTCCTCCATGTCCGCGGGGCGGGTCTTCTTGAGGTCGCGAAACTCGCAGTCGGGGGTCACGTGCAGCGAGATATAGAAGCTCCTCGTCACGCCCCCCGCGTTCCGGTAGACGATCCAGGCCACGGGCGGCGGCGTCCCGATCCCGAGCGCGGCGAGCCGTTCGGCGTGCAGGTACGAGCGGCGTGCCTTGGGCAAGCGAAGCCACGCGTACGCGAGCCTGTTCAGCGCGTGCGGGCGTTTGAACGATTTCACGTTGAGCGCTATTCCCGCCACCTCGATGACCCGTATCTCGTTGCGCCCGCGCTTGAGCACGCGTCCCGACCGCTCGAACGTGTCGGGGATGTCGAGCAGTGCCTGTTCGAGGTGCTTGTATTCCTCGCTCACGTGGTAGTGGACTTTCACGGGCGGCGGGTATAGTCGATGAACGAGTAGGCGTGCGCGTGCGCCTCGTCGGCGGGGAAGTCTTCCCGCGCGACGACCTCCCACTCGCGCGGGTCGACGGGCGGGACGCGCGTGTCGCCCTCCGCGTTGGCGTGCACGAGCGTCAGGTAGAGCCTGTCGGCCTCGTGCCAGAGGGCGCGGTAGAGGCTCTCTCCGCCGATCACGAAGAGCTCCTCGCCGGGGGTTGCCATCGCCAGCGCGTCCCCGATGCTCGCCGCGCGCTCGCACGCCGGGGTGCGGAACGACGGGTCGCGCGACACGACGATGTTTCTCCTCCCGGGCAGCGCCCGCCCGATGGACTCGAACGTTTTTCTTCCCATCACGACGGCGTGTCCCGTCGTCAACGCCTTGAAGCGTTTCAGGTCCGCGGGCAGGTGCCAGATCATCCGGTTGTCTTTCCCGATGATCCCGTTTTCCGCGGCGGCAACGATGATTGATAGCATGTCGCGCGGGATTTAGACGGAGACTTCACCGCGGATGCGCGGGTGCGGGTCGTAGCCGCGCAACTCGAAGTGGTCGTGCCGGAAGTCGAGCACCGACGTTACTCCCGCGTCCAGGTGCATCGTCGGCAGGGGACGCGGCTCGCGCGACAGTTGCAGCGTGACCTGCTCGAGGTGGTTCAGGTAGACGTGCACGTCGCCGAACGAGTGCACCAGGTCGCCCGGTTTCAGGCCGGTGGCGCTGGCCATCATCATCGTCAGCAGGGCGTAGGAGGCGATGTTGAAGGGGACGCCGAGGAACGCGTCGGCGCTCCGCTGGTAGAGGTGGCAGGAGAGACGGTCGCCCGACACGTGGAACTGGAAGAGGAGGTGGCACGGCGGCAGGGCCATCCGCTCGAGGTCGGCGACGTTCCACGCGCTCACGACGAGGCGTCGCGACGCGGGGTTTTCCCTGATTTCCCGCTCCACGCGCGCGATCTGGTCGATGCTCTCGCCGCCGGGGCAACTCCACGAGCGCCACTGGTGGCCGTAGACGGGGCCGAGGTCGCCGCGTTCGTCGGCCCACTCGTCCCAGATGGTGACCCCGTGTTCGTGCAGGTATCGCGTGTTCGTGTCGCCGCGCAGGAACCAGAGTAGCTCGTGGATGATGGATTTGAGGTGTACGCGCTTGGTGGTTACCAGCGGGAAGCCCGCCGAGAGGTCGAAGCGCGACTGGTGGCCGAAGATGCCGATCGTGCCGGTGCCCGTCCGGTCGGTTTTCCGCGTCCCCTCGCGCAGGACGCGCTCTAACATGTCCAAGTATATTTTCATGGTAAATAAATAAGTTCCCCGCGAAGATACATTTATTTCCCCCTGCCTAGTTAGGGTGCGGGGGGCATGAAAAAACCGGGGAGGGTTCCTCGCGGTACTGTTCCCCGGTGAACCGCGCGTGGAGCGCGCGCGGTGTGAGCTACAAAATCTCTCTTTACTGTTACTGTTGGATGATTTATTCCTCGACGGGTCCGTCCTCGCCGGTTTGCGTGCCCTCGTCGACGAGCGAGGAATCATCCTTCTCGCGGGCGGCGTCGCGGCGTCCTTGCTGCTGCGCGAGGACGTGCTTGTAGCGGGTAGCGATCCTGTTATACTCCTCCACGAAGGCGGCGAGATCCGGGTTGCTGTCGAGACCGAGCAACGTGACGGACGCCTCCACGCGGGCGATCAGCGCGTTCAGGTGCGTCTCGACGACGACGCGGGACTCGTGCATCGAGGCGGAAGGACGCTCCTCCTCGTAGCGGTCGTGCATCAACTCGAAAAACTTCGCGTTGGCGTCGGAGAGTTGCGTGACCAGCGCGCCGAGGCCGAGCGTCGTGACGTCTGCCGCGTGCGTCGCGGAGGTCAGCTCGCGGAGCACGTCGTCGATGGCGGCGCTCTCGTCGTCATACGTCCGGCGGGCGACGCTCCCGTAATGGTCAATCACCGACGTCACGCGCGCGGCTGCCTCGCGTCTGGCCGCGTCGAGATGATGGAGATTCGCCCTGGCGGTCGTGGTAAGCGCGCGCAGCGTGCCGTCGCGGAAGCGATCCTGCTCCTCGATTTTCGCGGTGATGTCGCTCTTGACGACAGGGTCAAGGTGAGCGATCATCGCGTCGAACGCGGCTGCCAGCTGGTCGGCGACGGCCTTGACCCCGACGGCCCCGGATCCCAGGCGATTCAAGACTTCAAGGATGTCCTTGATAAACTGTACGAATGTCTCGTTACGAAACTTGTAAAACGCGACGACGATTAAAATTGCTAGTGTTGTCATGACGTGTAGTTTTTAAGTGTTAATCAATATGTAATGTAGGTAAAATGTTTCCGGGATGACCCTCCGCGCGCGTGCGAAATGGTTGCCGCGATTTGCAGCGACCGTTCCGCACGTTGCGGAATGGTTGCCGCGATTTGCAGCGAGCCTCCGCAACGCGCGGAATGGTTGCCGCGTTTTGCAGCGAGCCTCCGCAACGTGCGGAATCGTTGCC
>JAIRKS010000014.1 GCA_031259905.1 Odoribacteraceae bacterium | reverse complement strand
GTCGACATTATTGGCGAAAGTGTCGACTCTTTTGACGGGGGGGGCGGCGCCATTGCCGGGGGGGGCGGGTGCGCGGTCGGGAGAAAGGGGTCAGGCGCGGGGCGCTCGCGGGGAGAGGTGACGGGGAGCGCGTTGCCCGGTAGCCCGCGCTCTCCCGGCGTTTATATGAACTTCTCCCGGTTCCGGGTGTTATTCAGCCCGACGAGGATGAAGAGCGCGGAGGCAACGCACATGACGACGCGGTTGTTGAAGAGCGTCTCGTAGAAGATTTGCTGGTTGCTGTTGAGCGGGAGGTCGAAGGGGTTGACGAAGAAGTCCCAGCGCGTGCCGGAGAGCGCTCCCTGGAACATGAAGAGGACGATGGAGATGATGATGATGACGACGGCCGTGCCGGCGCCGTTCCTGATGTAGGTGCTGAACATGAAGGCGAGCGACCCGATGAAGAGGGCCAGCAGGAGGCAGTGGAGGGTGAGGGAGAGGGGCGGGACGTCCACGACGACGGCCCACGTGAGGAGGGCCAGCGGGTAGGTGACGACGAAGCAAATGACGTAGGCGATGAGGAGGCGGAATAGCCATACCTTGTAGCTGTAGTTGGGGATGCCGAAGATGATCTCGACGATCTTGGCGTCTTGGTCGTTCTGCAGCCCGAAGCACATGGGGTAGAAGACGAGCAGGACGCAGGGGAAGGCGAGGATGGAGTAGGCGGTGGCGCGGGTGATCTCGTCGTCGCGAACGAGGTTGAAGATGACGAAGACGACGAAGAATCCGATGGCCGATAGCATGAAGTAGAGGAACTTGTTCCCGAAGATGATCTTTATGTTGTATTGCACGAGTTTCGCGAGTACGGTTAAAAAGCGTGTCATATTCTTTCAGTTTTAGGGTTTACGCGTCGATGGCCGCGGAGGTGATGACGCGTTCGTTTCCTTGAATCTTGACGTTTCTCAGCAGCCAGAGGTAGGAGTCCTCGAGCGCCGGGAGGATGTTGACGGCGTCCGGCGTCGGCTTTCTCTCGCAGAGGCATCGTACCTTGATGAGGTCTCCCTGGCGGATGTGGTGGACGACGAGGAGGTCCGCCGGCAGGCGGGCGAAGTCGCGGACGGGTACCTCGAAGCTCCACGTGACGTCCTTGGCGATGTTTGCCATGTCGGCGGGCGTGCCGAGGTACTTGAGTTCTCCCTTGTTGATGACGCCGACCTGATTGCAGGAGCTGGCGATGTCCTCTATGATGTGCGTGGAGAAGATGACGATGCGGTTGCGGGAGAGCTCGACGAGGAGGTTGCGGAAGCGGATGCGCTCGCGGGGATCGAGGCCGGCGGTAGGCTCGTCGACGACGAGTATGCGCGGGAGGTTGAGGAGGGTCTGGGCGATGCCAATGCGCTGTTTCATTCCGCCGGAGAAGGAGGAGATTCTCTTGTCCTTGTTCTCGAACATGTGGACGGCGGCGAGTACTTCCTCGACGCGGTCGTGGCGGGTGCGGGTGTCGCTTATTCCCTTGAGGAGGGCCTGGTAGTCGAGGAATTCGGCGGCGGTAAGGTTCTCGTAGGTGCCGAATTCTTGCGGGAGGTAGCCGATGAGCCCTTGTAGTTCCTCGCGTTTTTCGAGGGTGTCAATGCCGTTGATGAATATTTTCCCGTAGCTCTGCTCGAAGACGCCGCAGATGACGCGCATGAGGGTGGTTTTTCCCGCCCCGTTGGGGCCGAGCAGGCCGAACATGCCGGTGCGTATTTCCATCGAGACGGAACTTAGCGCCTTGAAGGGTTTCGGGGGGATGCCGATGAGGGGCATTTTGGTGGCGGCACGGTAGACGCTTTTCCTGAAGGCCCGGAAGCGACCGGAGATGAGGTCGATGTTGATGTTTTCCTCGTGTATCTTGACGGCGAGGTAGCGGGCGAGTATGGCGGCGTACCAGAAGAGGCCGAGGAAGATGGCGCCGCCGTCGTTGTAGAATTTGTCTCCCGCCCACCAGAGGAGGACGACGGGCGCGAGGTAGCGCGTGACGTCGCGGAGGCGCGCGACGATTTTCCCGGCGGTGTCGCCGGCGCGGACGCGGGTGAAGCGGGCGATGATGTCGAGGACGGAGAGGGTCATGGCCCAGGTGACGACGCCGAAGATGACGGCCCAGAGGAACAGTTCCTGGTAGATGAAGGTGAAGTAGTACATGAAGGCGAGGACGGGCAGTAGCCAGACGAAGGGCTGGAGGTCGCGCCAGGAGCGGTATTGAGCCTTGAGGCCGAGGCGCTCGCGGATTTTCACGCCGGAGTTCCACTCGCGGTTGAAGAGCGATGGACGGCCGTATATCTTGACGAGGTTGGTGATGGTGATGACGAGTTCTTCGGACGAGGGGATGATGTTACTCGTGGCGCGCCGGAGGCTGCTTTCGAGGAACCAGGTGACTCCCGGCACGAGGATGACGGCGAGGAGGGTGTAGAAGACCTTGTCGAGGAGGTCGTCACCGTGTATGAAGACCAGGATCAGCGATCCGGCGAGGAGCACGGCCTGGAGGGTTTTCATGAATAGGCCCTGGGAGCGGACGCGTTGTAGGGCGTCTTCCATGCCGGAGTAGAGGGCGGGGATGATGACGAGGGTGAGGAGGGTGCTCATGCCAAGCCCGCCGATGACGGTGATGGCGAATGGCGCACCGATGCCGGAGACGTATTCTCCTTGCCCGAGGGCGAGGGGGACGAGCGCAACGACGGTGGTGATGGCCGTGATGAGTATGGGCCGCAGGCGGGACATGCCGGCGAGAAGGATGGCGCGCGGCTTGCGGTTGCCGCCGCGACGCAGCAGGGTGGTGTAGTCGATGAGGATGATGCTGTTGTTGATGACGATGCCAACGAGGATGATGAACCCGATGTAGACGGTGGCGTTCTCCAGGGAGTTGCTGGTGAGCAGCAGGGCGAGCAGCGAGCCGATGGCCGCGAGGGGTATGGAGAACATGAGGACGACGGGGGCTATCAATGATTCGAAGACGGCCGCGAGGATCATGTAGATCAGGAGAAGGGCCGCGATGACGAGGAAGGTGAAGTCTCCCATCTCGCTTTCCTCGTGGATGATCTCGATGCCGACGCCGGAGGGGGTAACCTGGTTTTGTACCAGCTCGTCGATTTCCTGGCGGGCGACCTCGAGGAGTGTCTTCGAGCCGTTGATTTCCTGGGAAAACTGGTAGACGAGGTTCAGGTCTTTGGTCTGGTTTTTCCTCCTGATGGTGCCTTGCCCGGGGCCGATGTTGACGCGGCTGAAGTCTTGTAGCTCGACGAGGGGATCGCCGGAGGATCGCTGGACGGGCGTCCGGCGGAGATCCGCCAGGGTGGTGACCTGTGTTTTCTGGTCGCTCTCGTCGTAATTATTGTCTTGCAGGACGATCTCGTACTCGGCGTCTTTCGTCTTGTACATGATGTTCGTGCGGCTTTGCGGCGAGGAGGAGTTGAGGGCGGTGCTGACGACGCGGGGCGTGATGTCGTTTACCCCCATCAGGTAGGGGTCGAAGTTGATCTTGGCCTCCCTGCTGGAGGGCGAGGAGGTAAGCCGGGCGTTGGAAACGTTGTCCAACTCGTTGACCTGGTAGAGGAGGAGGTCGCCGAAGCTGGTCATCTCCTCGAAGTCTTCTCCCTTGATGACGATTCGCTCTTGCTGCGTGCCTATGCCCATCATGCGGAGTAATCCGGTGTTCCCGGTGAACGAGCCGCCGGAGGAGGAGGAGGCGCTGGCGGTGGTGGTGATTTCAATGTCCGGCACTCTCAGGCGTTTGGCGATGGCGTAGATCTCGTCGCGTACCTGCACGATGGATTTGTTGTTGATCTCCTTGAAGTCCTCCTTGAGCTTGACGGAGAGGATGGCCTCGTCGGCGGCGACGGAGGAGGTGAATTCCTCTATTTCCGGGATGGCGAGCAGTTCTTCCTCGAGACCGCGAACCATCTCGTCGGTGGCCTGGAGGGTGGAGGTGGAGGAGGGGGTGATGACGGCGCGGAAGGAGTCGCTCTCCGGCTCGCGGAGGACGTTGAGAGTGAAAGCCTGCGACAGTACTATCGAGAGGAAGAGGGCGACGAGCGAGACGAGTATCACGCGCGTGGGTGCCCTGAGGGCCATCTTGAGAATGGCGCGGTAGATTTGTACCAGGCGGTTGTGTATGGAGAGGTTGTTGAAATTGACGTCTCCCGGTTGTCGCTTGAGCAGGTAGTTGATGGCCATTGGAATGAGCAGCAGGGCCACGAGGAGGGATATGGAGAGGGTGGCGATAATCGATATGCCGATGTGCTCGCCGAGGAGCTTGATCTGGTAGTTGTCCGTGAAGAGGAACGGGAGGAAGACGGTGACGGTGGTGATGGTGGCCGCGAAGATGGATTTCCATACTTCTCTCGTGCCTCGCGCGGTGGCCTCGTCGTCGGGGAGGCGTTGCGCCTTGAGGCGGTAGATGTTCTCCATGACGACGATGGAGTTGTCCAGCAACATCCCGACGGCTAACGCGATGCCGGTTAAGGTGAGGGTGTTGATGGTGATGTCGAAGAGGTAGAAGAAGCAGAAGGAGGAGAAGACGGAGATGGGGATGGAGAAGGTGACGACGCTCACGATCCGCAGTTTCCGCAGGAAGAGGTAGAGGACGAAGATGGCCAGGAGGGCGCCCGTCAAGGCGAGGTCGATGATCTTGTTGATGTTGTCGCTCATTACTTCCGAGGCGTCGCTCTCGACCTCGATCACGATTCCCTTGGATTGTAGCTCGCCGTTGAGTCTCTCGATCTCTTCCCGCACGCGCCCCGCCAGGTCAATGATGTTGGCAGTGGGCGATTTGGAGAGACGGCAGGTAATGATCTCTTTCCCGTTGGCGCGGGAGTATGTTTCCTGTTCTTTTACCCCGAAGTTGATCTCGGCAATGTCTCTCAAGAGGATCGGGCCGGAGGCCACGACGATGTTGCCGAGGTCTTCCGTGGCGAGGTACTCGGCGGTGACGTTGACGAAGTAGCGTTTGTTGTTGTCGTAGGCGATCCCGGAGAACGTCTTGTCCGCCTGGTTCTGGCTGATCAGGCTGCTGATGGTGGATTTGGTGATGTTTAACGCCTTTAACTGGTCGGGGTCGACGATGATCTCGATGCTCTTTTGCCTTCCCCCGCTTACCGTTACCTCGGCCACGCCGTCGATGTACTCGAAGTATGGCACGATCTCCACGTCAACGACGTTCCGCACGTAGTCCAGGTCGTCTCCCAGGATTCTCAGGTTCATTAGCTGGTTGCTCCCGGCGTTTCCTGCCCCCCCCTTGGAGACGGTGACGCGGAATTCGTCCTCGGGCAGTGTCTTGGAGATGGCCAGGATTTTCTCTTCCAGTTGAAGCTGGGTGTACTTGATATTCACGCTCTGGGAGAAGGAAATCCGGATGCGGGTCTGCCGCGGGTCGACGGTGGTCTCGATCTCTTCTACACCTTCCAGCGAGCTGATGACTCCCTCGACGGGAATGGCTGCCTTGCTTTCCACGTAGGTGGGGTCGAGTTCTTTGCCGTTGTAGCTGATCCCGACGCTTAGTTCGGGTAACTCGGCGTTGGGGTAAAGCTCCATCGGCAAGTACTGGTTGGAGAAAATCCCCATTAATACTAACCCGATGAAGAGCATGGAGACGAGTACCTTCCTTTTTATAATTGAGTTCATCCTAAATCCGTTTGGAGATTAAACACTTCGCCTTCTTCAACGTTTCCGGTCAATGACGTAGTACACGCACGGGATGACGAGCAAGGACATCGCCGTGGAGGTGATTAGTCCTCCAATGACGGCCAAGGCCATCGGCGAACGAAGCGCGGCTCCCTCGCCGAAACCAAAACACATGGGCAGTAAGGCCAAGATGGTGGTGGCGCTGGTCATGATGATCGGACGCACGCGGTGTTGCGCGGCCAACATGATCGCTTCCTTGAGCGGGTAGTTTTCTTTTAACCGGTTTATCGCGTCTACCAGGATAATGGAGTTGTTCACGGCGATACCAACTAACATGATGATCCCGATGAAGGCCATCATGTTCAGGGTCTGCCCCGTCAACAGGAAGGCCAGGATGACTCCAACGCCAGCCAACGGGATGGTAAGCAGGATCGTGAAGGGATGTCGAAGGGATTCGAACTGGGCCGCCATGACCATGTAGACTAATAGTATGGAGAGTAACAGGGCTAATCCCAGCCCGCTGAACGATTCGGCGCGCATTTGCTCCTCGCCGGTGATCTTGGCGGTGTATTTCGCGGGGAATTCGATGGCGTCTAATCGCTCTTTTATTAACGGGGCGATGTTCCCCAGCGCCTTGCCTTTCTCGATCATGGCGGTCACGCGTACCGACCGGCTCTGGTTGCTCCGGTATATCTCCTTGGGCGCCGAGGAGATCTCGATGTCCGCGATCTCGCCCAGCCGGTATCGCTGTGATCCCTGGACGATTTCAATGTCCTGGATCTCGGAAAGGGTTACCTCCGGCACTTTGATGTTGATGTCGATGGTCTCGCCGCGGTTCTCGAAGCTTCCCGCTTCCTGTCCGGCCAGCTTGGCTTGCACCTGGCTGCTGACGGAGGAGACGTTTACCCCGTAGATACCTGTCTTCAGGCGATCGACGACGATGTTTACCTCTGGAGCGCCTCGCTCCATGGAGGTGGTGATGTCATAGATGCCGGCGACGTCGCTGATGCGTTGCTTGACCTCGGCAGAGAGTTCCTCCAGCAGTTCCAGCTCCTCGCCCTTGATCTCTACCACGAGCGGGGCGCCTTCCGTGCCGAGGATGGTCTGCAGGGCGGTCTCCTCTTTGTCGAAACTAAGTTCAGCACCGGCGGGCAGGGGATAGTTCTGGCTGATGTGAGTGATGAAGTAGTCGGCATCGAGCGGG
This sequence comes from Odoribacteraceae bacterium, assembly GCA_031259905.1. Lineage (GTDB taxonomy): Bacteria > Bacteroidota > Bacteroidia > Bacteroidales > Marinifilaceae > JAIRKS01. The sequence goes on along the minus strand of JAIRKS010000014.1, from coordinate 12,843 downwards.
GATTCCTTTTTTAACTTGACCGTTACCTGCGCCTGGTTTTCTTCTTCTAATTTCCCTCCCTCCACGCTCTCGGCGTTGGAAGGTCCTACTTGCGTGTACATCCACTCGACGTCTTCACCTCCTAACGTGGTGATGGCGTCTTCGAGGGTGGCAACGGCGTTGTCCGTGCTCTTTAAACGCAACCCCGGCTCCATTGTCAGGAGAATGTTGAACTCTTTCGCCTCGGTCTTCGGCATGAATTCTAATCCAAGCAGGGGGAGTAACGCGTAAGAACCGCCAAGTAACAGTACCGCCCCAACGATGACGAAGAGACGACGCTCCAATAAACGTCCGACGAAGTGACCGAATCCCTTGATGGTGATCGCTTGTCTCCCCTTCCGCCCGCCTATCTTGAGGAATTTGGAGGCCATCATCGGGATGAAGAGGATCGCCACGAAGAGCGACGAGAGCAGGGAGAAACTGACCGTCCACGCTTGCTCCTTGAATAACTCTCCGGCGGCTCCCTGGAGGTACACGATCGGAAGGAAGACGACAACGGTGGTCAGCGTGGAGGCCGTGATGGCCCCGCCTACTTCCGACGTGCCGCGGACGGCAGCCTCGCGAGGAGAGAGTTTGTTATCGGACATGTTCCGGAATATGTTTTCTATCACCACGATCGCACTGTCTATTAACATCCCCGCGCCGAGGGCCAGACCTCCCAGCGTCATGATGTTTATGTTTAGCCCGTTAAAGTACATCAGGTTGAAGGTGGCGATGATGGAGATGGGGATGGAGAGGCTGGCGATCAACGTGGTGTTGAATCTCCGCAAGAAGATGTATAGCACGATTACCGCTAACAGTATCCCGATGAAGGCCGCGTTCTTGACCTCGCTGATGGAGGCGTCTATGAATTCGCCCTGGTTGCTGATAATTTGGAAACGGTAGCCAGGCATGCCCTGTTGAAACTCGCCTATTTTCCCGAGCAGGTTTTTCACGGCCGTGACCGTGTTAAATTTGTTCTCCTTGTAGACACTGATTCCCAGGCAACGCTCCCCGTTGAAACGAGCGATATTCTCCGGGTCGGTATTGCGCAGGGTGATCTCGGCCACGTCTCGCAGGTAGACGGGAGCTTTCGCCCCCGATGTCTCTTCTTCACCCGTGGTGGCAGTTTCTTCCTTGAAGGCAACGATAACGTTCCCGATGTCTTCGACGCTACGAATCAAGTTTACCCCCTTCACGGAGTACGAGAGGTCATTTTCCTGTATGCTCCCGCCGGAGACGTTCTGGTTCAACTCCTCGATCCGGCTCGCGATCCCGTCCACGGTCAGTCCGAAAGCATCCAGCATGTAGCGGTCGGTGCGGATCTCCACGGCGGCCACCTCCTGTCCGGAGAGTTGGATATCGGCGATCCCGTCCACCCGCACCAGTTCACTCCGCAAGTAGCTCTCGGCGATTTTCCGCAACTCGTTCATGTCCTTTACCTCGTTATGGGTAAGGGCGATGGTCACGATCGGGGCGGCGTTCACGTCGTAACGGGTGATGTTCAACTCGTCCACGTTTTGCGCCTGACTGAAGGAGGAGAGGGAACGCTGGAGGTCGAGGAACGCCTCGTCCATGTTCTGATTCCAACCGTACTCCACGGTGACGTTGGCACTGCCCACGCGGCTAACGCTGTAAACACTTTTCACCCCGTCTTGCCGCTGCGCCGTGGATTCGATCCGGGCGACCAGCTGTTTCTCGATCTCTTCCGGCGGACGCTGCCCGCTCTTTATCTCGATGAAGAGGGAGGGATTCTTTAAGTCAGGGAAAAGATCCGTACCCAAGCGATTGTAGGAGATTGTACCCAGCAAACAGATCGCCAGCGTCAACATCAGTACCGTAACCGGGTACTTGACCGCAAACTCTATTATTTTTTTCATACCGTTTCGTTGAGTGAAAAATCGCTCGGCGATCTCTCGTTTTTATTTCATGATCTTTACTTGGCTCCGGTTTCTTAACCACTCGTAGCCTTTGGTCACGACCTTGTCTCCCTCGCTCAAGCCGCTCTCTATCTCCACGTATTTCTCGTCGTTGATCCCCACCTTTATCCCCCTCTCGACAGCCATGTTACGCTCGATGATGAAGACGCTCTTGCTACCGCCGCGTTGTGATTTAACGATCTCTTTCGGGACGGCCAGTACCGAGTCTCTTTGTAACGTGATGATGTCTCCCTTGACGAACATCCCCGGCCGCAACTTCAAGTCGGGGTTACTGATCGTGATGAAGCCGGAGAAGGTACGCGTTGCCTCGTTAATGGCAGGAGAGAGTTGCGTTACTTGCCCGGCGAGGGTGTCTGACTTGATGTTGTAATTCGTTACCAACACTTTTTGCCCGACGTTGACCCGGTCAATGACGTTTTCGGGTAGTTCGATATTAAGATACATGCTGTTGTAGTCCATGATTTCGAACATTACCTGCCCGCTTGCCACCTCGATATCCGGGGTGAAATAGGGGAGCTTGGTGATCGTACCTTTAAAGGGAGCCTTCACGGTGAACTTTTCCAACTCGTCTTGGGCGCTCTCCAGGGCGGTCTTGGCGTTGAGGTAGCTTTTCTCTGCACTCAACACCTCTTTCTCCGTTGCCCCACCCAGTACCAATAATTGCTCCTGCCCCCTCCACTCTCGTTCGGTAATCGTCACGTCCATCTGTTTCGTTTCGATAGAGATGTTATTCACTTCCATCTGGTTTTCTAATCGCACCACGATGGATCCGGCCTCGACGAGATCTCCCAACTTGTACAGTTTTCCCGTCTTGGGATTGACTTGCAAACGATATTTACCGGTTTTCTCGGATTTCACTTCGGCCGTCTGAGCGGCTTTTGCCGTGCCGGTGGTGGTGCTTACTTCCCGGATGCTTCGTTTAACGACATCCCCTAACCACACGGGCGTGGTAGAGTCACTGGAATAGCTCGGCCTCGTGTTCTCACAAGCACAGAGCGACAAAACACATAGTAGACAACCACTGATGTATAGGACATTTTTACGGATCATGGTATTTGTTTTTTATAGATAGGTAATTAACTTCAATGTAACAAGTCGAAAGGCACGATAGACACGTTCTTCTCGAAATCCCACAACGTGTAGATCTTGATCTCTAACAGTTGCAGCCTGTAGTCGATGACCGCGTCAATATAACTTTGTCGCGCCGTGGTAAGCTGGTCCTGGTAATCCTTGAACATCATGGATGAAAGGCTACCATTCATGTATTTCTCGTAGTTGATCTTGTAAGTGATCTCCGCATTCTCGATGCTCTTCTGGGAAAGCGTGATCTTGTTACGGTAGCGCGGCAAGTTCCGGCACAACTCTCTAATGCGGATGATGACCTCTTTTCTCGCCTCCTCGAGATTGAGTTCAGACTCTTCAATGTTTAACTCCGCGCTCTTGATATTATTCTTCCGGATTCCCCAGTCCCAAATCGGGATCGTGAGCGTTACGCGGACTCCTTCGTTGTGGCTCTGCTTGTTGAATACCTGTTCTATCTTGGAGTCACTGCCCGAGAAACCGAGACTGAAAGAAAGATTACCGCTGAATTTATCGGTAGCCTTGGTCTGTATCAGTTGGAGTCGCAATCTTTCGAGAGCGATCTCGCTTTGTTTTAATTGAAAGCGCTGACCTAACGCGTACTCGATGGCCACTTCCGGATCTATTTCCACGGTGGGAATGTCAACATGAGGAATGACGGAAATATCCATGTCAAGAGATAATCCCAGCGTCTTTTTAAAATCATCTTTCGTCCGCTGGTAGGAATCCTTGGCAGAGGCCAGCGCGTCCTGACGGGTTGCCAGCGTGATCTCTTGTTGCAACAATTCCGACTCGGCGAGGAGTTTCGTCTCCACCTTGTTCTTTGTCAAAGTATAAGTATCCAATTGATTATTATAAGCATCTTCCGCCGTCTCCACGCTTTTAAAACTGCGGTATAGCCCGTAAAACGCGTTCGTGACGGTCTGTTCGAGTTGGATCACCTGCAAGGCGTAACTGAGTTTAGACGTTTCCAACTCAAGTTCCTGTTGCCGCGAGTTCATCTTCACCTCGTTATACTTGAAGATAGGTTGTTCGTAACTTATCGTGAAGCGGTTATTAAAAGTAGAACTGGACATATTCCCGGTTTTGTTCTTGTAATCCTGCCAGTCGACACCTTCCGAAAGGTTCAAGGTACCTCCCGTGAATTTCACTTTCTGGGAAACTCTCAGGGCGATGTCGGACGACATGGTTTCCGTCAGGTTGTAAGAAGCGCTATAATCCTGGAAGTTGTTACTCCTGCTGTAATTAAACGGGGTAAAAGACAAGTCAAGCCGGGGTTTCAGGTCAGCCTTACTATTAATCATCTGGGTCTCGCTCCGTTGCAACGCCCGCCGGCTATTCATCAACTCCGGACTTTGCTGGCTGGCCAGTTCCAACGCGCGTTCTAACGACAACGCCAACGTATCCTGTGCCGTGGCTGTCAAGGGAAACAACCCGGTGATTCCCGTGAAAAACAATGATAATAATAATGTGAATCGTTTCATGTAACTTGGTATTTTGTGTTCGTTGTTATTTCTGGTTATTCTTGTACACCCAGCGCACGGCATCGGCAAAGATAAGCTGACGAGGACTATATCCCCTATCGACGAGCGTGATCTTCGCGTCCCCCTCGGAGAAATAAAAACTGCCCACGGGCACCCACGTCTGGCGGTCCTCGTTGGTTTTCACGGAGACTTCATCCTCGCCGTCGGCGTGCACGATCTTGTAATACTGGTACATTTCCTCCTCGTTACGCCCGCCGCCGCCAAAGCCTCCTCCTCCTCCCCGGAACTCGATCATCGGGTTATAGACGTAGATGTCGTAGAAACCCGGCAACGAGATATTCGCTCGCCACTCGGCCATGTTCTGCCCGCTGCCCACCCGCTTGTAATAGCCGCTCTTGATGTAATCGCCGTGGAAGTTATTACCCACCGTGGCCGTCCAACGCGAAGGGGGCATCCAGAAATTCATGTTCTTGTAACGATCCTCCGTGGTAATATTCAGCAGAGACTGTAGCATGTACTTCTTCTGGTTGGACTCGATCAGCCGGAAGCCCTTGTCTTCGTTATCCACGGTGATCTCTTTCGGGTCGTACATGAAAAGCGTGCTATCGCCGTTAAACATACCGGTCGTCGTGTCCGTGGAGATCTGCCTCATTCTCGGCAACCTGATTCCCATTTCGCTGGGCAGGTTCTGGGCGATGTTCGTCCCGACCGACAGGTTATTGGGACGATTATCCGACAATACCCGGATCTTTTTATAACTGTTCGCCGGGATCAGGAACTGCGAGGGCGCTTGCTCCGTGGAGCTGCCGAACCCGAAACCACCGAACGAGCCAAATCCACCACCGCCACCAAACCCGCGTCCGCCCTCGATCCGAACGGAAAGGATTCCCTCGACAGGGGTAGGATTGTGCACGTGAAAACTAATAACATAACGGGTATAATCGTCGATCGTTGTCTCCTCCGTGTTCACTCCCCGGATAATAAAGAGAGGCGTGCGGTTGACGGTATACCACGCGGGAATCAAATCCATGAGATTGATATTAAAACTTTCCATGAACACGTTATTCAAATCGGTAAAGTTCACGGTCGAGAACTGCCGTTGCAAAATAAACTCCTTCATGAACGAGGAAAAGTCCCGCGGCGCGTGATACGTGAGGATATAATTCCTCAGGTAAGTTGCCTTCAACTTCAACAACTCGTAAAAGATCTCTGGGAGCACGGTATCATCCATGATTGCCTGTTCAAAACTCTTGTTCATCAAGTACTCCGCGGCTCGTTGCGCGTCATTCATCCCGGAGAATTGCCTCATCATTCCCCCTCCCCCGGTTGTGGTTTCCTGCTTCAGCATCACGTTCAGGAGCACGTCCATGACCGGGAAGTCGTCCGACTGGATAAACGTCACGTGATTAAAAAAGAGCGGGGAAATATCGTACTTGTTCAACTTGGAACTCCATCCCGGCGCGTTATTCAAAAAATTAGGGACAAAGAGATTTCCTTCTCCCGTGAACGTATTCTCGGAGAGCAGCGTGTTTTGGACAAAGTCGCGTACCACGCGCATCTCGAGATCAATCTCCTCGATATTACTATTACCGCGTCGTTCCCACTGTTGCACTCGCCTCTTGGACATTTTAAAGCTACCGTTCGGGAGCGTGGCCCCCAGTTCAGGGAGAAGCACGATCTCCGGTTGCACGTACTCGCTTGCACCCTTCCAGTTGCGCGCGTAAGTAGCGAACGAGACGGGCGTTTCCACCAGCAGCAACCGTTTAAAAGGATAATCCCGGTTTTTTCTTATCTCGTAATCGTCGCGCGCCCATCGCAACACGGAGGGCAGCGTGTCGGCCAGGTGCGTGAAATCTTCCGAGAAATAATCGTGTCCCTTGAAACAATACAAGGCGATCTCGAGCGTGTCCAGCATCATTGCCTTCCTCTCGTAATTCCCCATGACGAGACTCATGGAAGGCAACGGCTGCTCGTTCTCGAAAAAGAGGGTATCTCCCTCCTGTCGCGTACTTCCCTGGGAGATCACGACCGGCTGCCGGGGATTGATCACCCTCAAGTCGAAGCGCGTGAAATCCTTCCGCACGTTATACAAGCTCGCCGGGTTAACGGGCGGGGCCGTCACCGGATACCAGACCGCCTCGGGAGTGAGCAACGTGAAGTCATCCCCGACGAACGCGTACCGTTTCCCGTAGCGGAGCACGCTATTCCCCGTCTTCGTGTTATAAAATTCCTCGTCCGGGACATCCAGGTAACAAATATCCTCGCTCACCTCGCCGCTATAATCCACCTGCAGCTCGACGCGCTCCAGCGGGCGGAGCGACCGTTCCGCGATAATAACCTGCCCGTCGCGCCGGAAAGGGATCTCCCCGTTCATCCCGGACAGACGCGTCACGTCAAGCGAGGGATTCAGGTAGAGCAAGAGCGACGGCAGCAGCACGTCTCCCTGGTTCTCTACCGTCAATCGCGCCTGCACGGTAATTTTCTTTCCCTCCTGCCGGAGTTGCACGCGGGCGTCGGTCAACACGCCGCCGTCCGGCGTGATATGCAAGCGGTACTTCTCCACGTAGCTCGCCCGCGCGGCATCCCGGTGCTGGTAATCCGCAACGTAAACGATGCACCCGGACACCCCGGCGGCAAGCAACAGTACCCCGAGCACGCTCAAAAAAACCTGTTTCCGCGGGTGTTGCGGCAGTCGTTTCATCAACACCACGGTGAAGGCAAGCATACCGGCGCCTGCCAGGAAAAACGACACCCGTTGTGTCAGGTAGCGCAACAAGTCGGGATGCCCCGTCACGTCAGAAAAGAGATTCGGCAACGTGACGGCAAAGAAATCAAACGCTCCCCACGCCTCCTCGCCGAGGTACAGCAGCGTCACTATCACGTACCCAAGCAACAAAATCAGCGTGATCGCCTGGTTCTTCACCAGGTTCATGACCAGAAACGAGACGCCCAACACGAACACCAGCGAAGGGATCGAAAGCGTGAACAAGTAAAAGACGTAAGCCCACGGGTTAAACGCCGACTCGCTCGCGAAGATGTTGATAAACGCGGCGATCGCCAGCGCCACGAGATTCAGGGAGACGAACACCCGGACGACTCCCCACGTCTTCCCCAGGATATAATCGGTATTACTCATCGGTCGCACGTAAGTCACCTCGGCAGTATCCAGTTTCTTGTCTCGTTTCATGAAATCCCCTGCCAGGAAGACCGCGATAATCGACTGGGCGATATTAAAGATATAAATATTCACGAACGGGATAGAAGAAGAGAGCGCCACCATGTTCCACTGGTAACCATTCATGTTCGCCTGCGTGCCGACGTGCAGGAAAGTAATCACCACCAGCGCCAGCACCGCGAATATCCGGAACAGCCAGCTCCTCCTGAGCAACTTCACCTCGTACCGGGAAACACTAGAAATATTATGGAACGTCATCTCTTGCTTGCCGGGTTAGAAGGCCAGCGCGGTCTCCCGGATCGCGTCGGCCTGCATGTTCAACTTATCCTTCAACAGGAAATCCATGTAATACACGTAGGCGTGTTCCAGGTTCGGGTCGATAGACTTGCAGGAATACCCTTCCACGCTCTCGGCCACCACCTGTATCTCCATCCCTCCCTCGGAAGGGATCGTCGAGATAATGGGATACCTCTCCTTGATCTCCTCGTACTCCAGGTCGGTCACGAAAATCTCCCACACCTTCCCCCTCGCCAGCGCGATCATCTCGTCGGGCGACCCCTCGAACTTCAGCTCTCCCCGGTTCAACAGGGCCAACTTCTTGCACGTGCTCGATATATCCCCCACGATATGCGTCGACAAGATAATCACCGCGTCCTTATCGCTCACCTCCGAGAGGATATTCCGGAAGCGGATACGCTCCTCGGGATCCAGCCCGGTCGTCGGCTCGTCCACGATAATCACCTTCGGCTGCCCGACGAGCGCCTGCGCAATACCCAGGCGGCGCTTCATACCACCGGAGAGACGATTCGCCCACCGGTCGCGCACCTCGAAAAGCCCCACTTTCCGCAACATCTCGTCGACCACCTCTCCCCGCTGCCGTTTTCCCCGGACGCCGGCGAGGCTGGCGCCATAATCCAGAAACTCCCACGTTTTCAACTTCTCGAAAAAGCGGAAATCCTGCGGCAGGTAGCCCAACAGCGCGCGAATCTCCTTCCGGTCACGCGCAATGTCGTAATCATCGTAAAACACCGTCCCCGAAGAGCTATCCTGCAACAGGGTCATGATACGCATCAACGTGGTCTTCCCCGCCCCGTTCGGGCCGAGCAACCCGAACATGCCGGGCTCGATCTCGATACTCACGTTATCCAGGGCTTTCTTGCCACCGGGATAAATCTTGCTAAGGTCTTTAATCTTGACGTGCATAAGTTTTATTTTTAAAAGTAACCGGGTGCAATATAGACCCGGGTAAAGGGAATTCCGCGTTAATAGAACGTGAAATATATTCGTTAAGGTCAGACATTTTTGGCCATATAAGGTTTAGTTCTTAAGAAAACATTAACAGGTAAGGCTTTCACGAGAATACCTCCCGTATTACCCGGATACTTTTCGTGTCGAAATTCACGTCGAGGTGATAACCGATAAACGAGAATACCACGTCCAGCAGCATCGCTCGCCCCTGGCGACTCAGCGGGATATCCCCGACCGACGACAGCGGGTCGACGCACAACCGGCAGATGATCCCCGCGGCCCGCGGCCCCACCGTCCCGCCCGCCGGGGAGGGGGAAGGGCAGAACCGTCCCTGGCGGGGATCAAAAAAATACCCTTCCCGGTAAGAAGAGGCATCCACCCGCAAGCCCAGCAGGTCACAAAGCCGGTAAAAAAAGAAAAGATTGAAGTTCGCCGCGTCATCCCCGGCCGCGTTCAGGTACTCCACCGAGCGGCAGAGATAATCGTACAGCGCCTTGTTTTTCCCCTCGTGGCGGAGCAGCAGGCACAGCGCCTCTCCCCACAGTAGAGCAATATTCATCTTGAAGACATCGAGACTAATCGCGTTCGTGTTGACCGTCGTTCGCGCCGACCGGAGCGAGTAAAGTCCTCCCCGCGTTCCCCCCGCGTACTCCACCTCCGCCACCTCCATCACCCGCGTCCCTTCCCGCTTCCCGGCGAGCGAGGGGGTAATCATCGACAAGAACCCTCGTTCCAGCGAGAACAGGTGGATGACGCGCTGGCGCTCCACGAATCGCGCGTTCTTCAACACGATCGCGTTCACGACCTCCATCTCTCCTCCTCCCGGCACAAGAACCTCTCCAGCGCCCGCAGCGCCCGCCCCCTGTGACTGATCTCGTTCTTGAGCGACGCGGGCATCAGCGCGAAACTCTCCTCGTGGCCGCGCGGGCGGAAAACAGGGTCGTAACCAAACCCGCCGTCGCCCGCGGGACGCTCCAGGATCTCCCCCTCCACGATCCCCTCGAAGAGATACTCCTTCCCGTCGAGGATCAACGCGATCACGCAACGGAAACGAGCCTCCCGCCGCGTGACACCCTCCATCAGTCGCAACACCTTCCGCGTGTTCGCCAGCGGGTCACGCGACTCCCCCGCGTAACGCGCCGAGCGTACCCCGGGGGCATTCCCCAGCGCCGCTACCTCCAGCCCCGTGTCGTCAGCGAAACAATCCGCCCCGAACAGCCCGTGCACGTGTCGCGCCTTCTGCAACGCGTTTCCTTCCAGCGTCTCTTGCTCCTCCGGGATATCCCCGGCGTACCCCAGGTCGGCAGGCGACACGATCTCGACGCGCCCGCCGAGAATCGCCCTCGCCTCCTCCAGCTTGTGCCGGTTACCCGTGGCAAAAACAAATCGTCTCTTCATGTTCGTTCAAGTGAAATGATTTTTCCGGTACTTCCCCTCCTCCTCGCGAAACATGCTCGCGTAACTCGCGTAGCGCGACTCGCTGATCACGCCACCCTCCACCGCCGCCATCACCGCGCACCCCGGCTCGTGCACGTGCGTGCAATTATAGTAGCGACACCCGCGCGACACCCGGAAGATCTCCGGGAAATAACGCCCCAGCTCCTCCCGCTTCACGTCCACCAGCCCGAAGGAGCGAATCCCCGGCGTGTCGACAATAAACCCGCCGATGCTCAACGGGAACATCTCCGCGAAAGTCGTCGTGTGACGACCCGTGTCGTGAGCGGTAGAGATACCGGCCGTCCGCAGCGACAACCCGGGCTCCAGGCGATTCACCAGCGTCGACTTCCCCGTCCCCGACAAGCCCGCCAGCACCGACACTTTCCCAGCCACCGCCGCCGCCACCGCCTCCATCCCCTCGCCCGTCACCGCCGACGCCCCCACGCACGCGTACCCCGCGTCGCGATAAATCGCCGACAGCGCCCCCACCAGCAACGCGTCCTCCTCGTCGTGCAAATCAATCTTGTTGAAAACGATCACCGACGGGATACCGTAAGCCTCCGCCGACGCCAGGAAACGATCCATGAACACCGTCGACGTCTCCGGGTGACGCGCCGTCGCCACCAGCAGCGCCTGGTCCACGTTCGCCGCGATCACCTGCCGCGCCCGCGACAAGTTCGTCGACCGGCGCACGATACAATTCCGCCGCTCCCCGATGCGCGCGATCACCCACTCGTCGCCCGGCTTCCGCTCCAGCTCCACCGCGTCACCCACCGCCACGGGATTCGTCGTCGTGAACCCTGCCACGCGGAACTTCCCCTTCACGCGACAAGGAATCACCTCGCCCGTCTCCACCCGGACACTATACCAGTTGCCCGTCGATTTTATCACTATACCGTTCACGATTTTCTCTATTATATATTTATTATAGTGCGCGAATGTACGCCAAAGTTACGAGATCACGCGACGCCGCGCCCCCTCCCCCCGCGGGAATCATCCCGTCACGCGGCGCGCGTGTCAAAACAAATCCCTACCTTCGTCGCCTTCAAACCAGTTAACCCCGTAAAACATGAAAAAAATCGCCTCCCTCCTCCCGCTTCTCCTCCTCCTCGCGCTATCGTGCAACACCGGCAAGGACGCTAATCTCAAGATCGTGCGTTCATTCCCGTTAGAAGCGCGCCTCACGTCATCCACGATACAAGTTCCTCCCGTCGTATTATCTCCCGGCAGCATGTTCATCACCGGGAACTACTTCGTGATCGTCACCCCGCGAAAGGACAAGATATTCGACGTCTTCACCTACCCCGGCCTCGACCACCTCTTCAGCGACGGCGTCAGGGGAGGTGGCCCGGACGACTTCTTGTCGATCGACCGCCGGTGCCCCGCGCCCGCGAAACACGGCTTCAACGTCTTCCTTATGGACAGTAAAAAATACCGCGAAGTCGGCATCGACGCCACCAACAAGCGGCTCTACACGATCCGCGAGCACAAGTACCCCTTCCTCTCCACCGCCGACCTCGTCAACGGCTTCATGCCCCTGAACGATCACGAGTTCATCTTCTACGACGCCCCCGGCAGCGACACCGAGTACTGCCTCGCGCGAGCGGGAGAAACCGCGACCGTCTCCTTCAGCCCCTACCCCGGCTGGTCCAACGGCAACCCCGGCGAACACGACCTCTTCGCCTACCTGAAAGGCTCCACCGCCAGGCCCGACGGCAAGCGCTTCGCCACGTTCTACGCCTACTTCAAGCGCTGGCGGGTATTCGATAGCAATGGGACGCTAACGCATGATATTTCGGTAGAAATCCCCCCATGCAAGCCTGACTCGGAAGATCCCCGGGACAAATACACTTACTATAGTTCCCCTTTCTCGACCGACAAGTACATCTACGCGTTTTGCAGGAACCAGAAAGGCTCCGCCCCGCGCGCCGAGGAAACGGAACTACAAGTCTGGGACTGGGACGGCAACCCCGTCGCGCGATTCACGCTCGACAAGTACATCTCCTGTTTCACCGTCGACGAGCAACGCAAAACCCTGTACGGCGCGAACAGCGACGAGGGCAACGAGGAGACCATCTTCACGTACACCCTCCCCCTCGACTAACCCACGCGCCGCGCCCCCCTGCTTCCCGCCCCCACCCCACCGCGCCTCGTGCCTGACCCATCACGTTTTGCACGCGACGCGCCACGTTTCGCTCCCACCCTCCCGCGTTTAGCGCCAGACCAAGCGCTTTTCTCCACCGACCGATCACGTTTCGTGTTCGACCGATCACGTTTTTCGTTCGACCAATCAAATTTTTCATTCGCCTGTTCACATTTTTCGTTCGCCTGTTCACATTTTTCGTTCGCCCGTCCACGTTTGGAACTCCCAATATAATTTTGGGAGCTCCCAAAATGAAATTGGGAGCTCCCAAAATGAGATTGGGAGCTCCCAAAATAAGATTGGGAGCTCCCAAAATGA
>JAIRKS010000008.1 GCA_031259905.1 Odoribacteraceae bacterium | reverse complement strand
TTTTGCAAACTTGCAATGCCCCTTTGCTTCGAGACAAAACCACTTTGCAAACTTGCAATGCCCCTCTGCTTCGAGACAAAACCGTTTTGCAAACTTGCAATGCCCCTCTGCGTCGAGACAGAACGGCATTGTAAACTTGCAATGCCTCTCTGTCTCGAGACAGAACCTCCGTCCAAGTTGGACATTGCTCTGTCCACGGTAGACAAAGCAATGTCTACGGTAGACAGAGCAATGTCCAGCGTGGACAAAGCAATGTCCACGGTGGACAGAGCAATGTCCAGCGTGGACAATGTAATGCCGGCAGTCAATCGCGTGGCGTCGGGTAGCGGTTATTTCTTGAAAAATCCCGGCAACATGAAGGCACGTTAGCCCTGGTTGGGTTAATGCATTATTTTCAACTCGTCGCGGCGAGCCTTTCTTGAAGAAAACAAAAAGAGGGTGTACCTCTCGATACACCCTGTTCTTGTCGTTTTTGCCCGTGCCCGGCTACCAGAAGATCACGTAGATCGCCGCCAGCAAGATACAGACAACGTAAGCAGAAATGTTGAACGCCCGGGGCGTCTTGAACATGCCGTCCGCGAAGACAATGCCCTTCTCGTCGTCGGCGCCCTTGTTCGATCCCAAGCTCACCAGCACGATCGTTGCCACGGTAATCAGGCAAGTGTACATCATCTGGTCCATGAAAGGCATCCCTATCGGCAGGAGTTTCAGCGCGAGCGCTACCGGTATCGACACCAACGCGCCGATGATCGCCGCGCGATTCGTCGCCTTCTTCCAGAAAAGCCCGGTGAGGAAAATCGCGAGTATACCCGGGCTTACCAGTCCCGTGTACTCTTGTATGTAAATAAACATTTGGTCGAAATTCCTCATCGCGGGAGCCAGGAGACTCGCGATCACGAGCGCCACGAGCGAGGTGACACGTCCGACAGTGACCAACTTCCCGTGCGACGCCTTCTTGTCGACGTGGTGTCGGAAGATATCCATAGTAAAGATCGTGGAAGTCGAGTTGACCATCGAGGCCAGCGAGGAGACGATCGCCGCGAAAAGCGCCGCCACGACTAATCCCTTCAGCCCGACAGGCACCAGCGTGCCGATCAGCCACGGGTAAGCCTTGTCACCCCCGCCCACGCCTTCAAGCACTCCGGCCCCGGGGAAATTCTCCGTGTACATCACGTAGGCCACGATACCGGGGATCACGACAATCAACGGGATGATCAACTTCAGGAAGCCGGCAAAGACGATCCCTTTCTGCGCCTCGGGCAGCGACTTGGCCGCCAGCGTGCGCTGGATAATGTACTGGTTGAACCCCCAGTAATAGAGGTTAGCCACCCAGAGGCCACCGATCAGCACGGCAATACCGGGGAGATTGATGAACTCGGGATTATCCTTCGAGAGGATCATGTGAAACTTGTCGGGAGCTTGTTCCCAGACGTGCCGCAGGCCGTCGATGATCCCGCCATCGGTGACCTTGTCGAGCGCGAAGAGTGTCGTCAACACGCCGCCGATAACCAGCAGCACCACCTGTATCACGTCCGTCCAGGCTACCGCGGACAACCCACCGTAAATCGAGTAGGCCGCCGCCACGAAAGCCAGCAGGACGATCACCGGGATCATCAACGAGCCGTCGCCAAAGCCGACGATCATGTCGATCGCCTTCGCGCCAAGGAAGAGGACGGAGGTCAGGTTCACGAAGATAAACAGGGCAATCCAGAATACCGCGAGGATTGTCCTCAAGCTCGTCGAGAAACGTTTCTCGACAAATTCCGGGATCGTGTAGATCCCCTTGTTAATAAACACGGGGAGGAAGAACTTCCCCACGATGATGAGCGTCAAGGCCGCCATGAACTCGTAGGAGGCAATCGCCAACCCCACCTTGAAGCCGGAACCGGACATCCCGATGAATTGCTCGGCAGAGATATTGGCCGCGATCAGGGAGGCCCCGATAGCCCACCACGGCAGCGCCTTGCTCGCCAAGAAATAATCCTCGGTAGTCTTCCGCGTGCCCTTTTTCGTTCTCGAGAACCACAGGCCCGCACCAATAATAAGTAGCATGTAAAGCACCACGATGACATAGTCAATCGTTTCAAAATTAGCGTTGAACATAGTTAGTCGATTTTAATTAAACATAATTATACTCGTTCTCTCTCTAATCTAATTTCATTGCCCCGTCGCCGATGCTCGCGACATAAAAGTCGGCAGTCAGCCCGACGAGCGCCTTGTAACGTTCGCCCAGCGTCGCGACAAACGAGGGAATGGCGTCGTTGGCCACGAGACTCACCGTGCACCCGCCGAAGCCGGCACCGGTCATGCGCGAGCCGAGCACCCCCTCCAGCTTCTGCCCCTCCTCCGCGAGCGTGTCCAACTCGATGCCCGTCACCTCGTAATCCTCCTTCAGGGAGCGGTGCGAATCGTTCATCAACTGCCCGAAACGTTGCAGGTTGCCCCCCTTCAGCGCCGCGACCGCCTCCTTCACCCGCGCGTTCTCGCTGACGGCGTGTCGGGCACGGCGGCGGATCGTGTCGTCGGTAATCTTCCCGGCGTACTTCTCGAACACCTCCGGCGTCAACTCGCAGAGCGTCTCCAGGGCGATCTCCCGGCCGAGGATGCGTGCCGCCTCCTCGCACTCGCCGCGTCGCTCGTTATATTTCGAATCGGCCAGCTCCCGCCGTTTATTCGTGTTAGCCACTACCACGGAATACCCCTCCATGTCCAGCGGTACCCACTCGAAACCAAGCGTCGCGCAATCAAGCGCGATCGCGTGATTCGCTTTTCCCATAGCCGAGGCGAACTGGTCCATGATGCCGGAATGCATCCCCACGAAAAGGTTCTCCGCCCGTTGCGACATCCTCGCCAACTCTACCGGGTCGATACCGGCCGCGAGCACATCATTCAACATGACAGCCGTCACCAACTCGATCGAGGCCGACGAGGATAACCCCGCCCTGTGGGGCACGTCCCCGTAGAAAAGAAGATCGTATCCCCAGGAATCATATCCCTTGTCAGCAAACTCCTTCATCACGCCCAGCGGGTAACGCTCCCACGTGGCGGGTTTCTCCGTGAAAGAACGCTCGTCCAGCGTCGCCGCGTGATCAAAATTCAACGTGGTAAAGGCCGTCATCTTGTCCTCCCTCCGGGCCACCAGCAGGTAAGTCCCGAAACTCAAGGCACAAGGGAAAACCAGCCCCCCGTTATAATCGACGTGCTCGCCGATCAGGTTTACTCGTCCCGGGGCGAAATAAACGCCATCGGGCTCCTTCCCGTAAATCTCTTTAAATCGTTTCGTTAATGTATTTCTATCCATGAGTGACGCTTTTAATAAATGTCACAAATATACTACTTTTTCGCAGACGGTAAAAAAGTAATGGTTAAAAAAAAACAAGCATTCACCCGCCCGTTCCCGGGAAATGACATACCTTTATCCCCGGTTAAATCAAAAAAAAAACACATGTCTTCACGGAATGAATTTCACGAGTATGCCACCAGACACGCGGGCATAAGTAGCTTAACATTGAGTCGTTACGCGTCAATCTCCGCCAATTACATCTCCCCCACCATCATCGAGGAGCGCCAGTTAAACGTCGCCACGATGGACGTCTTCTCCCGCCTGATGATGGACAGGATCATCTTCCTCGGCGTGCCGATCAACGACTACGCCGCCAACATCATCATGGCGCAACTGCTCTTCCTCGAATCCTCGGACCCGGACAAGGACATCCAGATCTACCTCAACACCCCGGGAGGAGAAGTCTACGCCGGACTCGGCATATACGACACGATGCAATACGTGAAATGCGACGTCGCCACCACCTGCACCGGCATCGCCGCCTCTATGGGAGCCGTACTCCTAGCCGCCGGCACAAAAGGGAAACGAGCCGCACTGAAACACTCCCGCGTCATGATCCACCAGCCTCTCGGTGGAACGTCAGGGCAAGCATCCGATATCGAAATCACCGCCCGCGAAATCATCAAGCTAAAAAAAGAACTCTACCAGATCGTCGCCGACCACTCCGGGAACACACTCGAAAAAGTAGAGAAAGACTCCGACCGCGACTACTGGATGACCGGCGAAGAGGCCAGGGAATACGGCATGATCGACACCGTCCTGCAACGCGAAACCAAGTAACCGGCGCCCATGAACAAAATAAAAACAATACAAGAAGACCGCTGCGCCTTCTGCGGACGAACACGCCTGGATGTAGATCTCCTCATCCGCGGGGAATCCGCCTTCATCTGTGACGAATGCGCCGAACAAGCACACGACATCATCCAGGAAGAAAGAAAAAACAAATTCATCCCACAAAACCACGGCGGACACGAGATAAAAAAACCGGTAGAGATCAAACAATTCCTCGACCAGTACGTCATCGGGCAAGATGAGGCAAAAAAATACCTCGCCGTCGCCGTCTACAACCACTACAAGCGCCTCTCCCGGAAAGGAGAACGCGACGACGTCGAAATCGAAAAATCCAACATCATTCTCGTCGGGCGAACCGGCACAGGGAAAACACTCCTCGCCCGCACCATCGCCAAAATGCTACACGTACCCTTCACCATCGTCGACGCCACCGTCCTCACCGAGGCAGGGTACGTCGGCGAAGACATCGAATCCATACTCACGCGACTCCTCCAGGCCGCCGACTACGACACCGAGGCCGCCGAACGGGGAATCGTCTTCATCGACGAACTCGACAAAATCGCCCGCAAAGGAGATAACCCCTCCATCACGCGCGACGTCAGCGGCGAGGGAGTACAACAAGGACTACTCAAGCTCCTCGAGGGATCCGTCGTCAACGTACCCCCGCAAGGAGGACGAAAACACCCCGACCAAAAAATGATCCCCGTCAACACCAAAGACATCCTCTTCATCTGCGGCGGAGCATTCGACGGCATCGAACAAAAAATCGCCCGCCGACTCAACACCCGCGTCGTCGGCTTCAACGCCGGAAAAGAAACCGACAAGGTCGACCGCGACAACCTCCTACAATACATCGCCCCACAAGACCTCAAGGCATTCGGGCTAATCCCAGAGATCATCGGGCGACTACCCGTCCTCACCTACCTCGAACCACTCGACAAAAATGCCCTCCGCGACATCCTCACCGAACCCAAAAACGCCATCACGCGGCAATACATTAAACTCTTCGCCATCGACAACATACAACTCACCTTCGACGAAGAAGTCCTCGACTACATCGTCGACAAGGCCATCGAGTACAAACTCGGAGCCCGCGGACTACGCTCCATCTGCGAGGCCATCATGACCGACCTCATGTTCGAGACTCCCTCGCGAGACTGCCACGCCATCACCATCACCAAGGAATACGCCACGACAAAACTCGACAAAGCACACACCCTCAAACTCGGCGCCTGATACATGAAACAATATCACCATACCGCGAAAGACATCGAACAAGCCGTCCTCGTCGGCATCGCCACCCGGCAGGAAAATACCTCCCCGGCAACGCTCCGCGAACACCTCGACGAACTCGCGCTCCTCGTCGAAACCGCCGGCGCGAAAGCCGTCAAAACGTTCACGCAGATCCTCGACCGGCCCGTCACCTCCACCCTCGTCGGCAAGGGGAAACTCGCCGAAATACAAGCACACGTCGAGGAACACGACATCCCCCTCGTCATCTTCGACGACGAACTCACCCCCACCCAGCTCAGGAACATCGAAAACATCCTCAAGGGAAGGAAAATACTCGACCGGACAAACCTCATCCTCGACATCTTCGCCAAACGCGCACGCACCGCCGGAGCGAAAGCACAAGTAGAACTCGCCCAGTACCAGTACCTCCTCCCGCGGCTCTCCGGCATGTGGACTCACCTCGAACGACAAAAAGGAGGCATCGGACTCAGGGGGCCCGGCGAAACAGAAATCGAAACCGACCGGCGCGTCATCCGCGATAAAATCACCCGCCTCAAGGAACAACTCCGGAAAATCGACAGGCAAATGACTACCCAGCGCGCCAACCGCGGGAAACTCACCCGCGTCGCCATCGTCGGGTACACCAACGCCGGGAAATCCACCCTCATGAACCTCCTCGCCAACCCGGGAGTGCTCGCCGAAGACAAGCTCTTCGCCACGCTCGACACCACCGTCCGCAAAATCATCATCCGCGACGTGCCCATCCTCCTCGCCGACACCGTCGGGTTCATCCGCAAACTCCCCCACCACCTCGTCAAATCATTCAAATCCACCCTCGACGAGGTACGAGAGGCCGACCTCATCCTGCACCTCGTCGACATCTCCCACCCCTGCTTCGAGGAACAAATACAGGTCGTCAACGAAACACTCGCCGACCTCCTCGACACCCCCAAACCCACCCTCGTCGTCTTCAACAAAATCGACGCCTTCACCTACATCAAGAAAGAAGAAGACGACCTCACCCCCGTCGAACGACAAAACTACAGCCTCGCCGACCTCGAGCAATCCTGGATGTCCAAGCAAGGCCCCGACCGCGTCTTCATCTCCGCCACCCGCGGCGAAAACATCCGCGAGCTGAAAGAAAAAATATACACCATCGCCCGCGAAATACACGCCTCCCGCTTCCCCTTCAACGATTTCCTCTACAACCAACCGTCCACCGACGCCCCCTCCCCCGCGAACGAGTAACCTCGCCATCGCCCGGTGGCATTCCGGTAATAACAACCAAGCCTTGTATTTCCGCGGTACAAAAACAAGCTGAAAAAGCCTATCGCTTGTAAGGCTAAAAAAAAGACGCTCGAAACGAGCGCCCCGGTAACCGTTGATAACACATGCTACCTACTTCCCGATGCAGAAATTCTTGAAGATATTACCGAGGATATCTTCGGTAGTAATTTTCCCGGTAATCTCCCCGGTATAATGCAGGCAGTCGCGAATATCGCGCGCGAGGAATTCGCCGCTCAGGGAAGACGATAGGCCGGCGAGGAGACGGTCGAGCGACTCGGCAGCACGCGTGAGCGACTCGTGGTGGCGGGCGTTACTGACCAGCACGGGAGCGGCGTGCAATCCTGT
>JAIRKS010000170.1 GCA_031259905.1 Odoribacteraceae bacterium | reverse complement strand
CACTCAAGACGCGTCCAGTGTCACCTTCAAGGCCATTTCCGCTGGCTTGACCTCCTTCTCCGGCGTAACGCAGAAGATCAAGGTCACCGTCACGGACGTGTTCGGTGAAACCGTAACAGCAGACGTAGACATCACGATCAATAACTGATTCACGTGAGTCTTGAAGTTTGACTCAAACTTATTCTTGAGGGGATGCGCGCTCGCGCATCCCTTCTTTTATTTCCCCTTTTCTATATTCCCCTCCGTCGATGTAATCAGCAATTCCGTTGATGTAATCGACAGTTTATGGCCAAGGTCCCGATAGGGACGGCACCTTCATGACCGTACGCTCGTGGCATACGCTCGGCAAGGTGCTGCCTTTACAGGCAGGGGAGATGAGAAAGAGAGTCCCCCCGGCGAGAGAGGAGGGGTGTTTTTTCATTACTTTCGCGTAATGCGTGACAAAGAGACATACCGGTATTTCGAGGAGGACGCGAGTCGCCTGTTGGACGCTCTCGCGAGGGGGAAGGACGAGGCCATCTCCTACCTGTTTGATACCCGCGCGCGGTCGCTCTGGTTCTATTGCAACGAGATCCTGAGGGACGGGGCGCTGGCGGAAGACGTGGTGCAGGAGGTCTTCGTGCGGTTGTGGGAGAGCAGGAAACGTTTCCCGGACTTGCTCTCCGTGCACGCGTTCCTGTACCGCGTGGGGCGTAATCTCTCGCTCGACCTGCTGAGGCACCGCGTCGTGCGCCGGCGGCACGAGCCGGCCATCATCCGCGAGCTGAACGAGAACGTGCCCGACGGGAAGTTGATCGAGGAGGAGTTGCTGGGGGAACTTCACCGGGCGGTCGATCGCCTCCCGGCGGCGTGCGCGCGCGTGTTCAGGCTATCGCTCGCGGGGGCCGGCAACCAGGAGATCGCGGATCGGTTGTCGATCTCGATACACACCGTCAAGACGCAAAAACACCGCGCGCTCGTCGCGCTCAAGGACTGGCTGGGGGGCGCGCGCGATGGCTGATCCCCACGAGTGGCTACGCGCGGGCGGGGTGATCCCCACGAATGGGGGTTGCCGGGGAAAACAAATAATCATTCATTCGCGACACGATTAAACACGAGGAGACTGTGGAAGAGAATATCATAGAATGTGAGCGGGTCACGCACTATTACGGTAGCCGGCTGATACACGAGAACCTGAGCTTCGAGGTCAAACGAGGGAAGATCCTCGGACTGCTGGGGAAAAACGGCACCGGGAAGACCACCATCATAAATATCCTGAACGGCTTCCTGACGCCGCGCGCCGGGACGTGCCGGTTGTTCGGCGAGGAGACGAGCGCGCTGTCCCCGCGGACAAAGGCGCGCGTGGGGCTGTTGCTCGAGGGGCACGTGCAGCACGCGTACTTCAACGTGGAGCAGATCGAGCGATTTTACCGTCGCTTCTTTCCCCGCTGGCGACGGGAAGCGTATCACGAGTTGCTGGAAAAGTTACAGGTATCGCGGACGCAAAAGATCAGCACGATGTCGCGCGGGCAACGCTCGCAGGTCGCGCTGGGATTGCTCTTTGCCCAGGACCCGGAGCTGCTGGTGCTCGACGACTTCTCGATGGGGCTTGACCCCGGTTATCGCCGCCTTTTCGTGGAATACCTGAAAGAGTACGCGGCCGGCGGGGAGAAGACGATCTTCCTGACGTCGCACATCATCCAGGACATGGAGCTGCTCATCGACGATTGCATCATCCTCGACTACGGGCACGTCCTGCTCCACGAGCCGACGCGCTACATACTCGACAACTTCCGCCGCTATCACTTCTCCGCGCTCGTCCCCGCCGGCGAGCTTGACGGCTTCTGCAACACGACGCGGGTGGGCGATCGCTGGGAGACGTACTCCTTCCTCCCGCCGGCGGAGGCGACGGCTCGCCTGCGTGCCCTCGGCGCCGTGGACGCCTCGGCGGGGGAGCGGCTCTCGCTGGAAGATGCCTTTATCGGTTTAACGGGTAAATACTAAACGATCATGATTCAAGCGATATGTTACAAGGAATGGATCAAGACGCGCGGGGCGGTGCTTCTCTCCGGCGTGCTGTTGGCGGCCTACGCGGTGTACGCGTTCATCCACACGGGGCAACTCTTCCGCGTCGACGGGGCCGTGGCCACGTGGTCGGGGGTGATCCTCAAGGACGCCTTCCTGTTGCCGGGCGCCACGCGCTGGTTACCGCTGGCGACGGGGCTGATGGTGGGCCTCGCGCAATTCGTCCCGGAGCTAACGGAGCGGCGCTTGAAGCTGACGCTGCACTTGCCGTTACCCGCGGGACGGGTGCTCTCCGTCATGCTGCTCCACGGCGTCATCACGTTGCTGGCGCTCTACCTGCCGGTAGCGATCGCGCTGCTATCGGGACTCTCCGCGTACTACCCGCCGGAGATCACGGGCGCTCTCGCGTGGAGGGCGTTGCCGTGGTTCGCGGCGGGCATCGCCGCCTACCTTTTCACGGCGTGGACGTGCGTCGAGCCGTCATGGCAACAGCGGGTAAAGAACGTGCTCGTGGCCGCCGGAGCGCTGCCCGCCTGTTACGTCGACGGGCCGGCGGGGAGCTACTTACCTTTCCTCCCGTGGCTGGTGGTCATCCTGGCGGTGGCCTTCCTCGCGCCGTTCCAGGCCGCCGGGAGATTCAAGGAGGGCGTACAATAAAACACTATCTACCGTGAGAAAGAAAACGATACATATCATACTGCTCCTGTTCATCACGTGCGTTGCCGCGTGGGCGTTGCCCGCGCTCGTGAAGAAGGCGACCCGCGTGCCGGAGCGTTACCCCTTTATCTATTACTCCTCGCTGCTGCGGGAGCTGTGCATCATCGACTACGGGGACGACGAGACGCCGCTCTCGACGCTCTCCGGGGAGAAGTTCTCCGAGGCGCAGTTCGACTCGCTGCTCCCGCTCCTGAACTTTCGCCAGCTGATGGCCGACGGGCACTTGCCGGACAGCATCGACGGGATCGAGATCACGCCGCCGTTGCTCCGCTCGAAGTCGGTGGTGTTCCGCCACAACCCGGTGGATACGCGCACCCCCCGGCCGCGGCTGCACGTGCTCTTCGAGTCGATGCCCCGTCGCGTGGGGATCGAGATGCCCGGCGACGTGTTTCGCCTGGAGGATCGCCTGGAGTTCATCGACTGCGAGACGAACCGCGTGGACGTGGAGAAAAGCACGCGCTTCCAGCAGGCGCTGGAGCGTCGCGGCTACCGTTTCCCCGCCCGCTGGTCGTCCGGCAACCCCAACCCGCGGAAAGCCTACGACGAGGGGTACTTCTCCCTCGACGCGTCGGGGCGGCTCTTTCACCTGAAGATGGTGAACGGCAAGCCGTACGTCCGGGACACGCGCGTCAGCGAGCGCGTGGAGGTGGACGCCTTCTCCGTGTTCGAGGCGGCGGACAAGCGTTTCTACGGCTTCCTCTTCGGGAAGCAGGGCGACATCTATATCCTCGAGGCGCGCGACGGAGGGTATCACCCCCTGAAGCTCGACATCGAGCCGTTCGACGCGCGCCGCGACAGGCTGGTGATTATGGGAAACCTCCTCTACTGGAACGTCTCGGTGACGACAACTGCCGGTCGCGACTACTACGCCCTGCGGACATCGACGCTCGAACGGGTGGCGAGCCATCACGCGGCCCACGCCCCCGGCCCGTGGGAGCGCCTCTCGCGCTGGACGTTCCCGTTCTACCTGACGTTCGACGACCCGGACAGCGCGTATGTCTACCCCCGGCTGCATTTCACGGGGTGGCGCGGGGGGATCGTCCACCTGCTGCTCGCCCTGGCCACGGGCTTCCTCGTCCCGAACAACCGGCGGCGGCGGCTCTATCATTCATCGTATATCCTGATCACGGGCGTCGCCGGCCTGCTGGCCTTGCTGGCGCTCCCGCGTTTTATAACTAAAAACCCAATCAAATGAGAACATTCGTATTCATGGTGGCCATCCTCGCGAGCATGGCCTCTTGCAAAAACAAGAAAGTACAGGGAGAACCCTCCGCGACGCGAACGACGTTAGTAATCCCCGTCCCCGTCTACGAGCTGGACAGCCTGTTGCTCGTCGCCGGCGACCTCGTCGGCAAGCGCGTCGGCGCGCGCGGTACGGTAACGCACACGTGCGTGCACTCCGGCAAGCGTTGCTTCATCGTCGGCGAGAGCGGCGCGGCCTCCTTCCGCGTGGAGGCGACGGGCGACATCGGCGGCTTCAACCGCGAGCTTGTCGGGTCGAAAATCGAGGTAATAGGATTCGTGAAAGAACGCCGCCTGACCTCCGAGTTCCTCGATCAACACGAGAAGGAGGTCAACGAGCAAAAAGCCAAGGAAGACGGCTCCGCCGAGAGTTGCGCCGCCGAGCTTGAAAACATCCAGCAGATGAAGGCCTGGATGAAGGAGCGCGGGAAGGACTACTACTCCATTTATTACATGGATGGGCAGAGTTACGAGGTCATCGAGGAGGAATAGCTTCACGCGCTGGACGCGGGCCTTGCACCGTGACGTGGGGTTTCTGCTGGTGGGCGTGTCACTCGTGTACGCGCTCTCCGGCATCTTCATGAACCACATGAACGGGCAGGACCCCGCGTACCGCGTCCTCCGCGGGCACGTGCAGCTTGACCCCTTCCTCTCGCGCGAGGAGCTGGCGGCACGCTGGCCGGCGTCGTCCGGCGACCTGCCGGCGTTGAAGCGCGTGTTGCCCCTCGACGAGGAGCACGAGCGGCTCGTCCTCGACGGCGGGACGGGCGTGTACACGCGCTCCACGGGCAGCGTCGAGCACGAGCGATACGAGCGGAACGCGTTTATTTACTGGATCGACAAGTTGCATTACAGCAAGGTGCGAGGCTGGGGCATTGTCGCCGACGTGTTTGCCGCGTCGTTGATCTTTCTTGCCCTGTCGGGCCTCCTGATGGTGAAGGGCAGGCGCGGGATTGCCGGCCGCGGCAAGTGGTTGCTCCTCGCCGGGCTGTTGCTCCCGCTGCTCTACATCCTGTGTAACTGAGGCGCCGACGTCGCCTTGACCTCCCCCCCCGGCCAGCCTGCCGGGACAATCCCAAATCCTTCTTTCCCGCTCAAACGTGTAGTTACGCGACCGGAAAGTGGAGTTACACATTCAGAAAGTGGAGTTAGACAACCAGAAAGCGGGGTTAGACAAACGGAAAGTCTACCACACCAAATGAAAAATCTTGGCACGTTTTATGATAGTTCCACGTCTAAAACATACCGTCTACACGT
>JAIRKS010000015.1 GCA_031259905.1 Odoribacteraceae bacterium | reverse complement strand
TTCCCGAAAGTATACCCACGTTAATAACCCTTTCGTCGGGAATTCCCGAAAGTATACCTATGTTAAGAAACCTTCCGTCGGGAACACCCGACGGTCTCCCCACAACTGAACTGGCTCCGTCGGGAACACCCGAAAGTATACATACGTTAATAAACCTTCCGTCGGGAATTCCCGAAAGTATACCCATGTTAAGAAACCTTCCGGCGGGAACACCCGACGGTCTCCCGACAACTGAACTGCCTCCGTCGGGAACTCCCGACGGTCTCCCGACAACTGAACTGGCTCCGTCGGGAGCTCCCGACGGTCTCCCGACAACTGTACCGGCCCCGCCGGGAAGCTCCCGACGGTCTCCCGACAACTGTACCGGCTCCGCTGGGAAGCTCCCGACGGTCTCCCGACAACTGTACTGCCCCCGGCGGGAACTCCCGACGGTCTCCCCGCGGGGTGCCGGCGCCGGCGCGGGGTTTCACGGTCACGGAAATTGATTACTTTTGTCGCCATCGAGGTCATTAAAATTGTTTTATCATGATAAAGAGATACTGGAAGGGGTTATTGATTTTCTGGGGACTGTTCCTTTTACTTATAGGAGGGGGTTGCCTGTTCTTTTACCTGATCGCGATCGGCCGGCTGGGCTTCATGCCGACGTTCGAGGAGCTGGAGAACCCGACCAACCGGTTTTCGAGCGAGATCTACACGGGGGACGGGAAGCTGATCGGGAAGTACTTCCGCGGCACGGAGAACCGTCGTTACACGGATTACACGGACATCCCGTCGAGCGTCCTCGACGCGCTGGTGGCGACGGAGGACGCGCGTTTCTACGGCCACAGCGGGATCGACGCCCGCGGGTTACTGCGCGTGATGAAGGGCTTACTGTCGGGGAGCAGCTCCAGCGGCGGCGGGAGCACGATCTCGCAGCAGCTCGCCAAGATGCTCTTCCCCCGCAACCCGAACCAGGGGACGGCGGGGCTGGTGTTGCAGAAATTCCGCGAGTGGGTGATCGCCGTGAAGCTGGAGAGGAGCTACACGAAGGAGGAGATCATCACGATGTACCTGAATAAATTTGATTTCCTGAACCTGGCCGTCGGGATCAGTTCCGCGGCGCAGGTGTACTTCGGCGTGCCGCTCGACTCGCTGCGCGTCGAGCAATCGGCGATGCTCGTCGGGATGGCGAAGAACCCGTGGCTGTACAACCCGGTGCGCTTCCCGGAACGCGCCGGAGGGCGGCGTAACGTGGTGCTGGGGCAGATGGAGAAGTACGGCATGATCACGGACGATCTCCGCGACTCGCTGCGCGCGCTGCCGCTGGGCATCAAGTTCCAGCGCGAGGATCACAAGGAGGGCGCCGGCACGTATTTCCGCGAGCACCTGCGCCTCTACATGACCGCCACGCGCCCCGACAGGAAGTCGCCCGCTTACCGGCGCGACAAGGCGCGGTATAGCACCGACTCGCTGGCGTGGGAGAACGACCCGCTGTACGGCTGGTGCAACAAGAACCGGAAGGTCGACGGGAGCGCGTACGATATCTATTCCGACGGGCTGAAGATCTACACGACGATCGACTCGCGCATGCAGCAGTACGCCGAGGAGGCGGTGAGGGAGCACGTGGGGATGACGCTGCAGCCGGACTTCGACAAGGAGAACGCGCGGAAGAAGTACTCGCCCTTCTCGGACGACATCTCGACGACGCGGGCCGATAGCATCATGACGCGGGCGATACTGTCGTCGGAGCGCTACCGGTCGATGCAACGGGCGGGCGTACCCGCCGACTCGATCCGCCGCTCGTTCGACGTGCCGGTGAGCATGTCGCTCTTTACCTTCCGGGGTGTGAGGGACACGATCATGACCCCGCGCGATTCGCTAAAGTATTACAAGTCGATCCTCCGCGCCGCCTTCATGGTGATGGAGCCGCGCACGGGACAGGTGAAGGCGTACGTGGGGGGCGTCGATTTCCACTACTTCATGTACGACATGGTGAGCACCGGCCGGCGGCAAGTCGGCTCCACCATTAAGCCGATCCTCTACACGCTGGCCATGCAGGAGGGATTCGACCCCTGCCAGCGGGTGCTGAACGTGCCGCAGACGTTCATCCTGCCGAACGGCGAGCCGTGGACGCCGCGCAACTCCACGCGGGAACGGGAAGGAGAGATGGTGACGCTGAAATGGGGGCTGGCGAACTCGGTGAACAACATCTCCGGGTGGGTGCTGAAACAGTTTACCCCGTGGGCGGTGGTGCAAATGGCCAGGAAGATGGGGATCACGAGCCAGGTGCAGCCCGTGCCGTCGATCTACCTCGGCCCGGCGGAGATCACGCTGAGGGAGATGGTGGCCGCCTTCGCGGTGTTCGTCAACAAGGGGGTGTACAACGCGCCGGTGATGGTGACCCGCGTCGAGGACAAGTACGGGAACGTGCTGGCGAACTTCCAGGCGGAGTCGCAGGAGGTGATCACCGGGGCAACGGCCTACCTGATGACGAACCTCCTCGAGGAGGTGGTGAACAAGGGAACGGGGCAGCGGCTGCGGTACAGGTATCACCTCCCGAACGTCATGGGCGGGAAGACCGGCACGACGCAGGATCACTCCGACGGCTGGTTTATCGGCATCACCCCCTCGCTGGCGGGAGGCGTGTGGGTCGGCGCGGAAGACCGGGACGTCCACTTCCAGAACCTCGCGAGCGGGCAGGGCGCGAACATGGCGCTGCCCGTCTGGGCGCTCTTCATGCAGAAGCTGAACGCCGACGCGTCCTTCCCCCCCGGCCAGCAGGAGTTCGAACGCCCCGCGTCCTTCCACCAGTCGCTGGACTGCGGCGACGACGAGGAGACCACCACCGGCGACATCAAGGAAACCATCGAGGAGATACTCTATTAACCGCGAGCGATGAAAGCAAAGACCATATTCGTTTGCCGGAACTGCGGGGCGCGGGAGCCCAAGTGGGCGGGGAAGTGCTCGACCTGCGGGGCGTGGAACAGCTTCGAGGAGGAGGTGGAGGTTGCGACGAGAAACCCCGCGTCGAGCAACGTCTCCTGCCGGCCGCTGCGCCTCTCCGAGGTGCGGGGCAACGTCGACGAGCGCGTGGACACGGGCGACGGCGAGCTGAACCGCGTGCTGGGCGGCGGGATCGTGCCGGGGTCGATGATCCTGCTCGGCGGCGAGCCGGGCGTGGGGAAGTCGACGCTGGTGCTGCAATTCGCCCTGCAACACCGCCACGGGAAGGTGCTGTACGTCTCCGGCGAGGAGAGCGTGGCGCAGATCAAGACGCGGGCGCGCCGCCTGTCGCTGAACAACGAAAACTGCTTCTTCCTCCCCGGCAACTCGCTGGAGGCCGTGCTGGAGCACGCCCGGGCGCTCGCCCCGCGGATGCTGATCGTTGACTCCATCCAGACGCTCTCCACCGGGGCCGTCGACGCCATACCGGGAAGCCTCTCGCAGATCAGGGAGTGCACGAACGCGCTGCTCCGCTTCTCCAAGGAGAACGCCATGACGACGATCCTCATCGGCCACATCACGAAGGACGGGCAACTGGCCGGCCCGAAGCTCCTCGAGCACATGGTGGACACGGTGCTGCAATTCGAGGGCGACCAGCAGCACATGTACCGCATCCTGCGCTCCGTGAAGAACCGCTTCGGGGCGACCTCCGAGATCGGCATCTACGAGATGGCGCCGTCCGGCCTGCGGCAAGTGCCGAACCCCTCCGCGCTCCTGCTCTCGAACCACGAGCGGGAGCTGAGCGGCATCGCCGTCACGGCCACTATGGAGGGCATCCGCCCGATCCTCCTGGAGGCGCAGGCGCTGGTGAGCACCGCCGCCTACGGCACCCCGCAACGCTCCGCCACGGGGTTCGACACGAGACGGCTCAACATGCTGC
Organism: Odoribacteraceae bacterium; assembly: GCA_031259905.1. Taxonomy (GTDB): domain Bacteria; phylum Bacteroidota; class Bacteroidia; order Bacteroidales; family Marinifilaceae; genus JAIRKS01. Next base: position 1,003 of record JAIRKS010000015.1, on the reverse strand, counting down.
TGGCCGTCCTCGAGAAACGCGCGGGCTTCCGCCTCGCGACGAAGGACGTCTTCCTGAACATCGCCGGGGGCATCCGCGTCAACGATCCGGCGCTCGACCTGGGGGTGGTGATGGCCGTGCTCTCCTCCAACATCGACGCGCCGATCCCCGCCGGCATCCTCTTCTCCGGCGAGGTAGGGCTTTCCGGCGAGATCCGCGCCGTGGCACGCGTCGAGCAGCGGGTATTCGAGGCCGAGAAGCTCGGCTTCAAACGCATCTACGCCCCGGCAGGCAACAAAAAAGGGTTGACAAAGATGCCAACCCGTATCGAGATCAAGTTCGTCCCGAAGATCACCGATATCTGCCAAGAGCTGTTCAGCTAAAGCGCCTCCACCTTCCTGTATAATTCCTCGCCGGACAACGGCAACGATTCCACGTGCATCTCCACGACGCGCGACAGCCCGTCAACCAGGTACACGCGCGGCGTGTAGGCCGTCGCGAACTTGTTGAAGACCGACCGGTCCTCGTCCAGGTACCAGGGCATCGAGAAGCGCGACTGCTCCCAGTATTCCCTGACCGTCTCGCCCGTCTCCCCGCGGGAGATCGCCGCGACGACCACCCCGGGATCGTCCTTCAACACCCTCCAGGCCGCCTCGACCACCGGGAGCACCAGCCGGCAGTCCCCGCACGTGGAGGAGAACAGCACGAGCAGCGTCTTCTTCCCGGCGAGATCGCCCCGGCGCAGCGTGTCCGTCCCGTTGCACACCGTGAAGTCCGGGATCTCGTCGCCCACCTTCACCAGACTACTCTCCTCGTGGCTCACCTCCCCGTCGTTGCCCTTCACGCACGAGAGCGCGCAGGACAGGAGTAAGAATATAACTGTTGCTTGTTTCATACGTCGCGTGTATTCGTTTCACGCCACAAATGTAAGGGTTTCCACGGGGAATCACGCGGCGGCCCGACGGCACTTCACGGGCGAAGGAAAGAGGACACGGGAAAAAATAATCAGAAAACAAGGGGCGAT
>JAIRKS010000230.1 GCA_031259905.1 Odoribacteraceae bacterium | reverse complement strand
AGGGTACAACAAACGGGGAGCGGCCAGCACGAGATCTCCCCGGCGTTAACGCTCGACTCGCGCGAGAAGCCGGCAGTCACGCCGGCGTTAACACCAGGCGAGAGAGAGAAGCCGACAGTCTCCCCGGCATTAACACCAGGCGCGAGAGAGGAGCCGACAGTCTCCCCGGCATTAACACCAGGCGAGAGAGGGGAGCCGGTCTTCACGCCGGCAGCGACGGGAATCGCGCGACGGGTAACGCCGGCGACGCGGCAGGCCTCCCCCGCGGGGACGGGCGTGAAGGAGAAGATCCCCCGCGGGGCGTGCCCGCGAGAAGAGACACCATTTCCCGTCCCGGAAAAATCCACTACATTTGGGCTGCCGTTCCCGCCGGGCGGGACGCGGGAAAACGCGAAAAACAAGAATACATGGAAAACATCGAACGTATTGAACGCTTTCTACATGACGTGATCGTCGTCGAGCTGTCGAGAATGCAAGGGATCGGGCTATCGTACATGCCGTTCGTCGCGATGGGACAGGCGATCGAGGTGCTGGGCGGCTTCCTCGACGGGAAGCCGATGAAAGCCAGGGGACAATCCGCCAGGCGCTTCTCCGCGTGCGTGAACAAACTCCTCGGCGGGAAATACCGCCTCGCGAACGAGAAAAACAGGCTGCACGACGCGCTGCGCAACCAGATGACGCACGCGTTCCTGCCGGGAAAAGAACTACTGCTGCTCGACCGGGCAAGCAACCGCGCGGGATACAAGCACCTGCAAGAGGTCGACGGGCGACTGGTGCTCGTCTCCGAGGACTTCCACGACGACCTCTGCCGGGCCGTGGAGCGCCTGCGCGTCGCCCTCGTCGAGGGACGACTGGAGGCGAAGGCAATCTCCTACGCGGGCGACGCGGGCGTTAACGACTAAACCCGTGGAACAAGGAAAAATAGTGTTGATCGGGGCGGGCAACGTGGCCCGTCACCTGGCGGCGGCCCTCCTGGCGGCGGGCGGCAACCTGTGCCAGGTATACAGCCGGGGCGAGGAAGCGGCCAGGGAGCTGGGCAGGAGAACCGGCGTGGCGTACACGACCGACCCGCGCGAGATGATCCCCGACGGCGACGTGTACATCTACTGCGTCAACGACGACGCGCTGCCCGCCGTCCTGAAAACCACGCGGGTGAAAGGCAACCCGCTGCTGCTGCACGTGTCGGGAAACCTGCCGGCGGCAATCCTCAAGCCGTACGCGCGGGACCACGGCGTGATCTACCCGCTGCAAACCTTCTCGCGGGAACGGGAACTCGACTTCAGGGAGATCCCCCTCTTCATCGAGGGAAGCTCCCCCGCCGTGCTCGAGCGCGTGCGCAAGCTGTGCGAGGAGTTAAGCGACAAGGTCTACGCGGCAAACAGCGAGCAGCGGGAAAGGCTACACCTGGCGGCGGTCTTCGCGTGCAACTTCCCGAACGCCCTCTACCGGGTGGCCGGCGAACTGCTCGAGGGGAGCGGCTTCCCCTTCCCCGTCCTTCGCCCGCTGATCCTCGAGACGGCGAGCAAGGTGATGACCCTCTCCCCCGCCGCCGCCCAGACAGGCCCCGCCGCCAGGGGCGACGAGAAAACCATCGCCAGGCACGAGAAACGCCTGAGGAGCGCCGACAACGAGATCCGCGAGCTGTACGCGCTGCTCTCCGCGCGGATCAAGAGAGAGACGGGAGAACAAGAAATTTCACGATAACAACAAGCAAAATGTATAAAGACGAGTTAAAACAAATCTCCGTGTTCGCGTTCGACGTGGACGGGGTCTTTTCCCGCCCGGAGATGAACATCACGGTACGCGGGGAGCTAACGCGCACGGCAAACGCGCGGGACGGCTACGCCGTGATGTACTGCATTCGCAAGGGATACAGGGTATGCGTGATCTCCGGCGGCTCGTCCCCCGGCACGCGCGAGCGCTTCGAGCGCCTGGGGGTAGAAGACGTGTACCTCGACGTGGAAAACAAGGTGATCGCGCTGAACGACTTTATCGCGCGGAAAGACGTGAAGCTGGAGCACGTGATGTACATGGGGGACGACATCCCCGACTACAACGTGATGAAGATGGTCGGCCTCCCCGCCTGCCCGTCGGACGCCTGCGAGGAGATCAAGGCGATCTCTCGCTACGTCTCGGACGCGCCGGGAGGGATGGGCTGCGCGCGCGACATCATCGCCCAGGTGCTCAGGGCACGGGGCGACTGGATGGACACGACCTGTCACGTGAAAGCGAGGTAAGATGGGAGAAGAACACGTGCCGATACCGTTCGCGTGGCCGCGCGAGACGTACCGCCTGGTGCTGGCCTCGGCCTCGCCCCGTCGCCAGCAACTGATGCGCGAGGCGGGATTCGAGTTCGAGGTGAGGACGCGACCCGTGCCGGAAATCTACCCGCCGGGGCTCGCCGTCGGGAAAGTCCCGGAATACCTGGCGCGCCTCAAGGCAAGCGCCTTCGCCGGCGAGCTGGCGGGAGACGAGATGCTGGTCACGGCCGACACCGTGGTGTGCCTCCGCGGGAAAATCATCGGGAAACCGTCCGGCCGCCAGGAAGCCATCGACATGCTGACGGCCCTGTCGGGAGAACGCCACGCGGTCGTGACGGGCGTCTGCCTCGCGACGGCCACGCGGCAACACTCCTTCAGCGCCCGCACGAACGTATACTTCAGGCAGCTGCGCGAGGAAGAGATCACCCGCTACGTGGACACCTGCCGCCCCTTCGACAAGGCCGGCGCTTACGGCATCCAGGAGTGGATCGGGTACACCGGGATCACGCGCATCGAGGGATCGTTTTACAACGTGATGGGCCTCCCGGTGCAGAAACTATACCGGGCGCTCGAACAGTGGCCGGGAAAAACGAAGAATCATTAAACCATTTATACCATGAGAACAATCATCATCATCGCGCTGTCTTGCCTCATCCTGTCCCCCGCGCGGGCGGACGAGGGGATGTGGATACCCGCGCTACTAAACAAGTACACCATCGAGGAGATGCAAAAAGCCGGCTTCAAGCTCTCGGCGGAAGACATCTACGCCATCAACCGCGCCTCGCTAAAGGATGCCGTCGTGGGGCTGGGACGCGAGGGACAACCGTTCAGCCACTCCTGCACCGGGGGGATCATCAGCGACGAGGGGCTGGTGATCACGAACCATCACTGCTCGCACTCCATGATACAGGCGCACTCCTCGCTGGAGCACAATTACCTCCGCGACGGCTTCTGGGCACGCGACAAGGGAGAGGAACTGGCAAACCCGGGCATCACCGCGTCGATCCTCTCGCGCGTGGAAGACGTGACGGAAGAGCTACTCGCCGCCGTCGCCACGAAGACGGGCGAGGAACGGGAAAAGGCGCTGAAAGAGGCCATCGCGCGCGTGGAACGCGCGGCGGAAGAGGGGACAAACACGCGCGCCAGCATCAAGCCCTACTTCAACGGGACGCGCTATTTCCTCTCGATCTTCAAGATCTACCGCGACGTGCGGCTCGTCGGGGCGCCGCCGTCGGCGATCGGGTCGTTCGGCGGGGACACGGACAACTGGACGTGGCCGCGGCACTCCGGGGACTTCTCCCTCCTGAGGATCTACGCGGGAGAGGACAACGAACCGGCAGCGTACGCGCCGGGGAATCGCCCCTACAAGCCGGCAGCCTCGTTCAAGATCACGACGAGGGGCGTGCAGGAAGGCGACTTCACGATGGTCTTCGGCTACCCGGGCACCACGCGCGAGTACCTGCCCTCGTTCGCGATAGAACAGCTGGTGGAGGTAGACAACCCGTCCAAGATCAAGATCCGGACGGCGAAGCTGGACGTGATCAAGCGGGCAATGGCGTCGGACGAGTTGCTCCGGATCAAGTACTCGGCGAAGGCCGCGAACGTTGCCAACGCGTGGAAGAAGTGGCAAGGAGAGATCAAGGGATTGACGCGCTTCCGCGTCGCGGAGGAAAAGCGCGAGCTGGAAGAGCGATTCACCCGCTGGGCCGCGGGGAAACCGGAACGCGAGGGGCTGGTCGAGCAATACCGCCGGCTCTACGCCGGTCGCCGCGACCTCATCCTGGCCTGGAACTACGCCACGGAAGCCGGCACGCGCGGGGCCGAGGTCATGAACCTGATCGCCACGCTCCGCCGTCGTTTCCGCGAACTGCCCGACACGAGGGATCTCGCGGCGTACCGTGCCTCCCTCCAGGAGACGGTCGACGCGTTCTTCAAGAACTACGACGCCGCGACGGATCGCCAGGTGCTGGCCGAGATGCTTCGCCTGTACAACTCCGCCGGCCTCGACGAGCAATGGATACCCGACGTCGTGAAGTTCCCCGACCCGCCGGGCGGTCACGAGCGCCTCGCCGCGGACCTCTTCGCGCGCTCCAGCTTCACGGACCCGGCGAGGCTCTCCCGCGCGATATCCAGGCTGGACGCCAGGAGCGCGGAACGCCTGCAACGGGAACCGCTGTGCCGGATGCAGGAGGGAATCGACCGGTTCGCGGAACAGCTCCGCGGCTCGTTGAGCGAGATACAGGGGCAGCTGGACGGGCTGGATCGCGCCTGGATGGTCGCCTTGATGGAGATGCAGCCGGAACGTCACTTTTACCCCGACGCCAATTCCACTTTCCGCGTGGCCTTCGGCAAGGTGGCCGGCTACGAGGCTATGGACGCCATCTATTACAAGCCCAACACGACGCTCGCGGGGATCATGCAGAAGGACAACCAGGGGATTCCCGATTACAACGCGCCGGCACGCCTGAAGGAACTGCTCGCCGCGGCGGGGAACGTCCCCGTCTGTTTCGTCGCCACGAACCACACGACGGGCGGCAATTCCGGCAGCCCCGTGTTGAACGCCGACGGACACCTGGTCGGGCTGAACTTCGACCGGGCGTGGGAGGGAGTGATGTCCGACTACGCGTACCGCCCGGAGATCTGCCGGAACATCTCCGTGGATATCCGCTACGTGCTGTTCATCATCGACAAGTACGCCGGGGCAAATCACCTGGTCGGCGAGATGACGCTCGTCGAGTGAACCCCTGCCGCGAAAAAACACCGTTCCCCGTCTCTCCTTGAAGAAAGACGGGGAACGGTGTTCTCGTTTCGCGAGGCTGCCTACACGGTCACGTTCTTGATCTTGTGCCATCCCACCACCGTCAGGACGTAGGCCACGATGACGAGTGCCGACTCTATCCAGTCGCCAATCAAGGGAATGAAATCGAACACCCACCCCACGATGATAAGGATCATGGCCACGGACAGTATCGAGGCCCCGTCTTTACCCGGGAAGGTGGGCGACGCCTCGAGGCGATGGTAGCCCGAAAGCATCAGTATGGCCGCCGCGAGAGACACGACATCGCTAATCACCCCGGCCAGCGGGACGAGCTGTAACGCCGCGGCAACCAACAAGAGGATAAACGCCACGCGCAAGTCGGCGACAGGCTTCCTGTCGGCCTCCTCCAGGATGCCGCTGACATCCTTCAACCCCGCGACCACCAGGAGACACCCTATCATGATAATGATCAAGGTAACTATCAACAGCGAGAGAGCGGGAACGATTAGGATACTCGCGTTAACCCAGCCGGATATGCCGGCAAAAGTCTCCAGCGTGTTCATGCCGGAAACGTACGACACTACAGGCTCGTAAAGCTCGCGGACAACCCATGCCAGTGACAACAGCAAGATGCCGTTGAAAATCTTCTTGGTCCACAGGGACCACAATGTCTTTTTCATCATGTTAATCTAATTTGGATTTGCAGGTAAAGATCATCTCCTCCTCTCTTTCCCCCTCACGTTTCCAGGAAGCAAAAGTATTGAAAAATCAATCACTCGCACCGTGCCGGTGGAGAAAATCATCGCTTCACGCATCGCCCCCCTGCAGGGGGAAGTCAAACACGACCCTCACCTCACGCTACCCCTTACAAGGGGCAGGGCAAGGCGACCCTCGATCTGCACCGTCCCAAACAAAGGACGGTCGAAATCGCCCCCGTATCGCGCAACCCTAACAGAGCCGACAGTATGGAAAAAGTAAAAATGCTCCTTCCCTTGTCAATCCTTTTCCACCTGGATTGTTTTATACACAAAAGAATGACGATGGAAAACAAAAATGATCGTATCGCCCGCCTGATCTCCGCGCGCCTGTCGGGAGCGTTAAACAGCGAAGAAGAACAGGAACTCGAGAGATGGATGGACGAAAAAGAGGAAAACCGACA